>DATBGP010000361.1:0-3382 GCA_036557925.1 Candidatus Limnocylindrales bacterium
TCGACGTCGAAGGCGAGGCCCTGGTCGACGATCGACTCGTCGGGGTCATGGAGCGGCCGGCCCTCATACGTGAGGACGCCTCGGCGGGGGTCGAGGATCGGGATCGGGCGGGGGGCGGTCATGGGTGGGTCTCCGGTTGCGTCATGTCTCCTCAGTCCCGACCCTACCGGGCGTCCACTGAACCCTTGATGAGAGACCCGGTCGTGTCGTCGTCGACCCCGGCCACCGCGGTCAGAACCCAGGCGTCCACCCGCTGGCGGCGGCCCTTGACCGCGGCCGGCCCGAGCGCCGTGCCGGTCGCGGCGTCGCCGAGGGCGGCCCAGGTCGCCCCGGAGACGACGACCTGACCCGCTTCGCCGACCGACATCAGCCGCGCGGCGGTGTTCGTCGTGTCGCCGATCACGGCGAAGCTCTGGCGCCCCTCTGCGCCGACGTTGCCCACGACCGCGGTCCCGGTGTTCACGCCGATCCGGAACACCGGCCAGGTCCGATGTGCGTCCGCCAGCGGTCGCCCCGCAGCCAGGATCGCGAGGGCCGTTCGCGCGGCCCGGGTCGCGTGGTCGGGCTGGTCGGTGGCGGTGTTGAACGTCGCCATCACGCCGTCGCCGGCGAACTGCTCGATCACGCCGCCGTGGGCGTCGATCACGGGCACGACCACCGCCCAGTAGGCGTTGAGCATCGCGATCACTTCGGACGGCGAGCGGGTCTCGCTGAACGTCGTGAAGCTCGCGAGGTCGGCGAAGAGGACGCTGACCCGCCGCTCCACGCCGCCGAGCTCGGCGGCTTCGGGCTCCTCACGGAGCCGCGAGGCGACCTGGGACGGCAGGTACGGCCCGAACAGCCGGTCCAGCCGCCGGACCTCGTCGGCAGCCTGCGCGACGAGCTCCACCTCGTCGCCGCTCGCGCCCTCGCGCCGGAGGGCCTCGAGGACGGGCGCGGTCGACTCGCCGCGGGCATCGGCCGCCGCGACGTCGGCGATCGCCCGGGCATGCCACTGGTCGATCCGGGCGAGGGTGGCGTCCAGGTACAGCCCGCCGAACGCCGCCGTCAGCGATCCGCTCCGGCGGTACTCGCTCCGGGCGCCGGCGGCGATCGCGAGGAAGGCGAGCAGCATCAGGATGTGCCACTCCCACCAGCTGAGGCGCCAGTTGCGGCTGATGACGACCGCGATCATCGCCTCGCCGAGGAGCACGAGCGCGATCCCGATCGAGAGGATCAGCGTCCCGCCCCGCATCCGGTAGAACTGCAGGCTTCGGAAGGCAGCGAAGGCGTAGAGCGCGACGCTGACGACGGCAAGGACCGTCAGTGGGCCGGCGGCCTCGGTCGGCGGGAGGGCGCCGTCGAGGGGCGGCAGGCCGGCGATCGACAGGACGCCCCAGACGACCATCGCGATCGTGAGGGCCGCGACCATCGCTCGCTGGTGGCGGAGCACGGTCATCGCCCGCGGCCCGCCCAGCGCGGTCACGGAGCACGCCGCGAACACGGAGGCGATGCACAGCCCGACCGGGGTCGCGATCACGAAGCCCTTGTTCGAGGCGGCGAGGAGCACGCCCGGCGTGGCGAGCGCGTGGAGCCCGAGGAACCCGGCCGCCGAGTAGAAGGCGAGCGAGATCAGGACCAGCCGGGCGTCTCGCTGGCGGCTCGCGACGAAGCTCGTGACGAGTGCAAGCGCCACGCTGACGGCCGCCGTGGCCAGGACGAGCCAGAAGTGGCTCGGATGGTGCTCCCACTGGAGGTCGAAGTCCGGCTCGGCGATCAGGAGGGCGAGGCCGACGATCGGCAGGACGAGGAGCAGCCACCAGGCGGTCGGCAGGGGACGCCTGGAGGAGGCGGTCGTACCGGCCGGCGCCGTCATCCCGACGGCCGCGCGAGGGCAGCCGCCGGCCCGGGACTCGTCGACTTCGCCATCGCGCTCCTCCCCGCTGCGCCCGTGCGGTCCGCCGAGCCTACAACCCGAACAGGCGGATCGCCGTCTCGCCCCGGATCGCGTCGCGATGGTCGGCGGGCAGGTTCGCCGTGTTCGCGAGCGACCCGGCGACGTCGTGGACCTGGTGGGGCCAATCGGTCCCGAACAGGACCCGATCGGCGCCGACGACGGAGACCAGGTAGCGCAGCGCGCCGAGGTCGTAGGTGATGCAGTCGTACCAGATCCGCCGGAGGTAGTCGGTGGGATGAGCGGTCATCCGACGGCGCTCGGCGAGCTCCACCGCGTCGCCCTTCTCGAACCGGCCGATGAGGTAGGGCAGGGTGCCGCCGCCGTGCGCGGCGATGAGCTTCAGGTTCGGGAACCGGTCGAGGAAGCCGTCGAAGATCATCCGGACGAACGCGAGGGTGGTGTCGAACATGAAGCCGACCGACCAGCTCAGGTCGTACCGGCCCATGTCCATCAGGTCGGCGCCGGGCGGCTCGCCGGGATGGACCAGCACCGGCAGCGCCCGCCGGTCGATCTCCCGCCAGATCGGCTCGAAGGCGGGTTCGGTCAGGCTCCGGCCGGCCACGTTGGCGAGGACCATCACCCCGACCGCGCCCTCGTCGCAGCTCCGGGCGAGCTCCTCCACCGCGCGCTCCGGGTATTCCCACGGCAGCGACGCGAACCAGCGGATCCGGTCCGGGTACGTGCGCTGCGCCTCCGCCATCGAGGCGTTCGACTCGCGCGCCGCCTCGCAGCTGACCTCCTCGCCGCCCCAGTAGACGTTCGGGCAGGTGAGGGACACGATCGAGACGTCGATCCCGGCCGCGTCCATCTCGCGCCGGCGGATCTCGTAGTCGAAGTGGCCCGGCTGCGGGAAGACCACCGGCGTCGGGCCCCGGAAGATCTCCTCGCGACCGTCCGGCCGGACCTGGATGCCGTACGGCTCACCACGCGTGCGGACCAGCTCCAGCCAGTGCCGGCTGAACATGTGGGTGTGGACGTCGACGATCGGCATCGCCGCCGAACGATACCAACGGCCTGCGCGACGGGACGACGCCCACCGGGCACAATGGGCCGATGACCGATCTTGCGAATGCCCCCGCAAGCGCGGTCGCTCCGCCGCCGGCCGGCACGGACGCGACCGTCGACCTCGAGCCCTACCGGGTCGAGCTCACCGCCTACTGCTACCGGATGCTGGGCTCGCCCTTCGAGGCCGAGGACGCCGTCCAGGAGACGTTCATCCGCGCCTGGCGCGGGTTCGCCTCCTTCGAGGGCCGATCGAGCGTCCGCTCGTGGCTCTACCGGATCGCCACGAACGTCTGCCTCGACATGCTGACCGGGCGCGAGCGCCGCGCGCGGCCGATGGATCTGGGCCCTTCGGTCGAGCCGATCGTGGAGAACCTGAACGTGCGCCCCGAGGTGACCTGGATCCAGCCCGTCCCGGACGGGCTCGTCGTACCGGAGGGCGAC
>DATBGP010000362.1:0-2179 GCA_036557925.1 Candidatus Limnocylindrales bacterium
GCCGGGATCATCGGCGTCCCGGTCGGCCTCGCGCTCCAGCGGGCCGTCCTGTCGTACATGGGCGAGACAGTCGCGAGCCTGGCGATCCCGGACAGCTCGTTCGACGTCTTCGGGCCGCTGCTGCTCGCGGGTCTCGCACTCGGTGGGCTCGCGATCGCCGCAATCGGGGCCTGGGTGCCCGCCCAGCGGGCCGCGCGGCTGCGGATCGCACCGGTCCTGCAGGCCGAGTAGCCCGCGGGACCGGCGTCGCCACGAGCCTCACCGGGATCGCGGCTCCAGGACGACGATCGCCGTCTCCCGCGAACGGAGCGCCTCGTTCGCCTCCGTGTACGCCGACGTGCCGAGGTCGAGGAACCGCTGCCAGAGCCGGCGCCGCTCGGCGTCGTCGGGAACCCGGGCCGTGACCTCACGTGTCTCGCCGCCCGGCAGCTCGACGGTCGCGTCCGCGTCGGCCTGGAGGTTGAGCAGCCACGCCGGCTCCGGGTCGGCCCAGCCGTTCATCGCCGGGACGACGATCGACGGCCCGTCCTCGAGATAGCCGACGATCGCCACGCGCCGCTTGCCGGACCGCCGCCCCGTCGTCGTGAGCCGGAGCATCCCCCAGCGTCCGGGGGCGACGGTCCGGAGCCCGAACCGGCCGCCGGTGACCGCGTAGGCGACCCGGTGGAGCTTCCAGATCGTCCGCACCAGCCAGCGCGGCAGGACGAGCGGCTGCTTCTCCATCGTCTGTTCCGTCATCGATCGATCCTCCGTGTTTACGATGTATACTACGCCGTAAACATAGCGCTACACCGTAAACTCGTCAAGACCCAATCCGGCGAGGACCGCATGACCGACACCGACACCGAGACGCTCGCCGCCGCCCGGCCGCCCCTCACGAGGGACCGCGTGCTCCAGGCCGCGGTCGAGCTCGCCGACCGCGACGGCATCGACGCCGTGAGCATGCGCAAGCTCGGCCAGGAGCTCGGTGTCGAGGCGATGGCGCTCTACCGCCACGTCCGGGACAAGGACGACATCCTCGATGGCGTCGTGGACCGCGTCGTCGCCGAGATCGAGCTGCCGGAGCCCGACCCCGACTGGCGGGCGGCGATGCGCGGCCTGTCGCTGGCGGCTCGCGACGTCATGCTCCGCCACCCGTGGGCGCCGCCGGTGATCGTCGAGCAGCCGACCGTCGGGCCGGCCACGCTCCGCCACATCGACGCGGTGATGGCGATCCTGAACCGCGGCGGGTTTCCCATCGAGCTCGCCCACCACGCACTGCACGTCCTCGGCAGCCGGATCCTCGGCTTCACCCAGGACCCGTTCAACGACGCGGCCGATCCCCGACCCGACCCGCAGACTGCCCTCGTCCAGGCGCGCGCGCTAGCCGCCGCCTACCCGAACCTCGGCGAGCTGGCGCTGGCCGCGACCCACGATGGCGCGCTCGGCGGCTGCGACGACGACTTCGAGTTCGCGTTCGGGCTCGACCTGATCCTCGATGGCCTCGAGCGGCGGCGCGCGGCCGCCTGATCGCGTCAGGCGCGGGCCGAAGCGGTCGCGGCCAGCACCTCCGTGAGCCACGGCCGGAGCACCGACAGGACCGCCGGCGGCTGCATCGCCCCGGTGTGGTCGAGGCCGTCGAGGACGTCGACAAACCAGCCGAACCGCTCGAGCTCCGCGCGGTTCGCGATCACCGCCTCGGCGATCCCGACCCGGACGTCGCCCCAGCCCGCGCCGTAGTCGATGTTGTCGCGGCTCCCGACGAAGTTCAGCCGGGGGCACGTGATCCGGCCCTGGGCCGCCCGGTCGTCGAACGACTGGAGAGCCTCGTAGAGCGTCACGAACTGGCGGGTCTGATCGGGCGAGAGCGCGATCTGGACGTTCGACCAGTCGTAGTCGTCCGGGTTGCCGTTCCAGTCGGCGTTCGGGTCCGGGGCTGAGGGCGACGGCTCGTCCGACGGCGGCTTCGTCGCCGCGTCGACCGCCAGGCGGTGGCCGGCCCGGGTGACCTCGAGCATCTCGCGGTACGGACCGCCGAGCGCGGGATAGCCACCGACCGCGACGGCCGTGAGACGCGGCGACCGGATCGCGAGCTGGATCCCGGCCAGCCCGAGCCAGGAGTAGCCGTAGTAGGCGAACCGATCGGCGCCGGCGGCCGCGGCGATCGCCTCGAAGTCCGCGACCACGTTGTCCGGCGTGA
>DATBGP010000363.1:0-2275 GCA_036557925.1 Candidatus Limnocylindrales bacterium
GCCGGATCGACCTTCGCGGCCGCCAGGCAGGCGAACGCGATGAGGGTGCCGCCGGTCGATGGTGCCCGCCGCGCAAGCGCCATCCCGATCGCCCGCGCGGCGGCCGCCGGCTCCCCGTCCAGGCTCGGGGCGATCTCGACGAGGGCGTCCGCAGCACGACCCGCCGTGAGCCCGAGATCGCCATCGCCGGCAGCGCCGTCGAGCGCGTTCAGCTGCTCGCGCGCCTCGACGAGCGCCCCCGCGACCGCCGCCACGACGTCGCCGAGCGACGACGCGGTCACGCCTGGACGACGAACGGCGTCGCGACCGGATGGTCGAGCAACGCGGCCAGATCGTCGTCGACCGCCATCAGGCTGACCGAGGCGCCGGCCATCTCGAGCGAGGTCGCGTACTCGCCGACCCAGACCCGATGGACGCGCAGCTGCCGATCGGCGAGCCGCTCGGCGACCCGCCGGTAGAGGATGTAGAGCTCCTCCCTGGGCGTCGCGCCGAGGCCGTTGACGAGCACGGCGACCCGCGATCCGGCCGGCCAGTCGCGATCCGCGAGGAGCGCGTCGACCAGCTCGTCGGCGATCCGGTCCGCCGGCTCCAATGGGCCGCGTCGGACGCCCGGCTCGCCGTGGATCCCCATCCCGATCTCCATCTGGCCGTCGGGCAGCTCGAACGTGGGCCTGCCCGCAGCCGGGATCGTGCAGGGCGACAGCGCGACGCCCATCGTCCGGAGACCGGCCGCGGCCCGGGCCACCATCGCCTGGACCTCTTCGAGCGAGGCGCCGCCATCGGCCGCCGCGCCGGCCACCTTGTACAGGAGGTAGATCCCGGCGATCCCGCGGCGGCGATCGGCCCGCTCGGGCGACGCCGAGGCCACGTCGTCGGCGGCCAGGAACGACCGGACCTCGATCCCGGAAGCGGCAGCGAGCTCGGCGGCAAGGTCGAAGTTCATGACGTCGCCGCCGTAGTTCCCGTAGAGGTAGAGGACGCCGCTCCCCGACGACACCGCCTCGGTGACCTCCAGCATCTGCTCCGCGGAGGGCGACGCGAACACTTCGCCGATCGCCGCGCCGTCGAGCAGCCCGCGACCCACGTAGCCCATGAACACCGGCAGGTGCCCCGAGCCGCCGCCCGTGACGATCGCGACCCTCCCCGCGGTCGGCGCCGACGTGCGGACGATCCCGCGCTCGCCCACCCGCCGCAGCTCGGAGCCGTGCGCCGCGACGATGCCCTCGAGCATCTCGTCGACGAAGCGTTCCGGGTCGTTGAGGATCTTCTGCATCGGACCCTCCCGGGACGGCCGGTCCGGCCGGCCGCCCTCCCGCTACAGGGCCTTGACCGCTGCCGTGAGCGCCGCGAGGCCCTCCTTCGCGTCGGCGAAGAGCATCCCCGTCTTCGGGTTCGCGTAGAGCTCGTTGTCGATGCCGGCGTAGCCCTTGCCCATGGACCGCTTGATCACGACGATCGACTTCGCGTGGTCCACGTCGAGGATCGGCATGCCGGAGACCGGCGTGCCGGGTCGCCGGGCCGCGGGGTTCGTGACGTCGTTCGCGCCGACGACCAGGGCCACGTCTGCCCGCTCGAACTCCGGGTTGATGTCCTCCATCTCCTTCAGCTGGGGATAGGGGACGTTCGCCTCGGCGAGGAGGACGTTCATGTGGCCCGGCATCCGGCCCGCGACCGGGTGGATCGCGTACTTCACGTCGACGCCGCGCGCCTCGAGCAGCTCAGCCAGCTCGCGCACGGCGTGCTGCGCCTGGGCGACCGCGAGGCCGTAGCCCGGGACGACGATCACGCTCTGGGCGTAGGCCAGCTGGATCGCGGCGTCGTCGACGCCGATCTCCCGGACCGAGCCGCCCTCGGCACCGACGTCGCCGGCGACGCTGTCGCCGCCGCCGAACCCGCCGATCATGATGTTCAGGACCGAGCGGTTCATCGCATCGGCCATGAGCTTCGTGAGGATCGCGCCCGAGGCGCCGACCAGGGCGCCGGCGATGATCAGGACCGGGTTGTCGATCACGAAGCCGGCCATCGCGACGGCCGTGCCCGTGAAGCTGTTCAGGAGGCTGATGACGACCGGCATGTCCGCCCCGCCGATCGGCAGCGTCATCGTCACGCCGAAGATCAGCGCGGCGGCGAGGATCACGAGCATCACCGCGACGTTCGGCGTGCCGGTCGCGAACAGGAACACGGCCGCGATGACCGTGACCGCGGCGAGGGCAACGGTCACGAGCCGCCCGCCGGGGATGAGGATCGGCTTGCCGGCGATCAGGCCCTGGAGCTT
>DATBGP010000364.1:0-3000 GCA_036557925.1 Candidatus Limnocylindrales bacterium
TCCTCGATCCGCTGCGGCCCGATGCGACGATCAGCGCCCGGATCGACCACGCGCTCGTCAAGCCCCGCTGGCTGCCCCCGGACTGGTTCGCCGACCGGCTCGTCCAGCCGATCATGGCCGCGCCGCTGTTCACCCGGGCGATGTACGAGGCCCTCGACGCATACAACCGCGACTGGCTGATCCCGGGCCTCGGGAAGATGAAGGAGCCGGACCTGGTCACGGCGCTCGTGACGAACGCGGCGTTCATCGAAGGGTTCTTCGTGGGGCTCAGCCACGAGATGGGGCGTGAGCTCCTGTGGCGAGGCTATCCGACCGACCAGCGCGGCACCTACTTCCGGCGATTCTTCGACCACGGGCACGACGACCTGTCGGTCAACGGCCAGCCGGGCTTCATCCACCGCTTCGCCCCGACGCCGCTCGGCAGCCACCTGTTGTCGACCCTCGACGGCCGGATCGTCTTCCTGATCCGCGGTGAGCTCATCCGGCGGTACCCGGACGCGCTGGTCGCGGTCACCCGCCAGCAGGGCGAGGACCAGCAGGGGCGGCCCACGTTCAGTTCGGCCCACGAGACGCCGCTGTTCCTCGCGCCCCTCGAGCCGAACATCGTCCTGGCCGGGTTCGACCTCACGAAGGACGAAGTGCTTGCCGCGGACACCGCCCACGACCACCCGTTCTGGCTGACCATCTCGGAACACCCGACCGGACCACGGTTCGGGCTCGACGAGCCCCCGAAGCCGGGGGAGCCGCCGCCGCCCCCGCCCCCGCCGCCGTTCACGCTCTCGCGGGCGAACCTCGCCTGGGGCGAGCTCACGACCCAGCCCGACGGACTGTTCCTGCACGCCGGATCGGACGTGGTGATGGCCGACGACGCCGGGTCGGTGACGTGGGGTCGCGACGCGGCGACCAACGCCCACATTTTGCTCCAGGACCCGGTCCGAGCCGCGTTCCCGGTGGCGCAGCTCCTGAAGGACATCGACCACGGCGGGCCGGACCATGGCTGACGGCACGACGCCGGAGATCCTCCGGACGACACGCGACCAGGTCGCCGGCCTCCGGGCGGAGCGGACCGCGACGCGGGCCGAGCTGGCCGCGGCCGCGACGCAGCTGCAGGCAGCCCAATCGGCCGCCCGCGCGGCGGCGGACCTCGGCCAGCCGGTCGACGAGGGACCCATCCGGGCGGCGAAGGAGCGCCGCGACGCGCTGCTGCAGCGCCTCGCGGCGACCGACGCGAACGAGCTCGGACTGATCGGGGCGCTCGACGTCCTCGATCCGTGCGACGCCGACGCCGACGTGCCGCTCGTCCTGCTGCCGGTGCGCGTCGAGACGCGGTACACGCCCGACGGCGCCTCGCTGCAGGTCCGGATCTACCCGGACGAGGCCCATCTCGATCGCCTCGACGAAGGGCTGACCGACGTGGAGCGTGCCGCGGCGGAAACGTACTGGCGGACGATCTGGACGGGCGGCGGACCGGCCGAGGGCGACGCCTGGACGGCCCTCGTGACCGCGGTCAAGCCGGACCGGGCGGCATGGGTCGCCGACGCGACCCGGCCGACGAACCTGTCCGAGCGGCCGGAGGACGACGCCCTGCCCGGCAACGCGGAACCCCAGCTGCCGGAGACGCTGCCGGCCGGAAGCGGCGCCGTCGTCGCCCGCGGGCTCCCCGACCGGTTCGTCGTGACAGTGGTCCAGGGCGGGCAGGTCCGGCGGGTCACCGGCAAGGCGATCCCATCGGAGCTGACGGTTGGCCTGCCGCGCCGCGGAGCGATGGACGACCTCCCGATCGATCCCCGGCTCGATCTGCCCCTGGCCCCGGGCACCGACTGGCTCATCGACCCGACGGAGGCCGAGGCGGTCGGCATGGCGGTGACCGTGCCGTTGCCCGTCGCGGCCAGCCCCGTCGACCGGGTCGTCGTCACGGGCATCCGCACGAGCCTCGGCGACGCGGCCGGCGGCGGGGAGCTGGCACATGTTCTCCGCGCCCATCGGTACACGTCCGGCCTCGCCTTCGTCCCCCAGGGCACGGTCACGAACAACGCCGACGGTCCGCGTTCGCCGTGGGCGTCCGGGACGGTCCCGGAGCCGCGCCCGAGCCGCGTCGTCGACCCGCTCGACGAAGCGACGAACGCGCGCCGTCTCGCGGCGGCGTTCGGGATCGACCCCGAGCTGCTCGAGGGCATCCGGGACGGCGATCTCACCGAGGATGCGGACGCCCGGAACGCCAACGCGGCGCTGTGGGCGGTCTCGTGGGGGGCGTTCTTCGACCGGATCAACGTCAATGGCCGGCTGGGCCCGACGGTGCCGGACTTCGTGCGCGAGTGGGCGCGGACCCTGTTCCTCGACGACGTCCGCGGGCGCGGGCCGCTGCCCGCGATCCGCGTCGGGGCCCAGCCGTACGGCATCCTGCCGGTGGCGGCCGTGGATCGACACTGGAAGGCCGGCGATTCCACGGAGGCCGCGCTCGCGACGCTGCTCGGGCACGCGCGAACCATGTGGCGCCAGGGCCTCGCCAACGTCCCGCGGGTGATGGGCGCCCCCGCAATCGACAAGACGATCCTGGAGATCCTCGGCAGCGCCGCGGTCCAGCTCGGGTTCCGCGTCCGCTCGGTGGCGTCCGAGACGACCATGTCCTTCACGGGCCCGGCGATCCCCGGCACCGCCCAGGAGCAGCGGATCCTCCAGCAGCAGCTCGACCAGCTCGCCTGGTCGATGCTCGGCTTCAAGCTCGGCGAGATCGGGCTGACCGGCGCGCTGGGGTCGGAGACCCGACCGCTCGGCCTGCCGCTCGTGGCGCCCTCCGATCCCGCCTGGATCGCCCACCTCCTGGACGGAGCTGCGGGTCCCACCGAGATCGAGAGCATCCTCCAGGCCTTGCTCGCGCTCGGGCTGGAGGCCGAGCGGACGGCCGTCGACCACGCCGGCCCCGCCGATCGGATGGGCGCCGCCCTCGATCGCGCGAAGACCGTGGTGGCCGATGACGCGGTCAACGCGATGATCGCGGCG
>DATBGP010000365.1:0-5335 GCA_036557925.1 Candidatus Limnocylindrales bacterium
CCTTCGAGGTTCCGACGAGGATCAGCGTCCGGCTCATGAGTGCTCCTCCAGTGGCTCGCGGCCTGGTCGATCATCCAGACGACAAACCAGAGGGATTCTCATCGACAACCTCGACAGCGTGTCAGGTTTCCGCGCCGCGAGGCGTCACCGGATCAGGGCCGAACCCTTGCCGGGGCGGGGGCCGGCCCGACCCTCAGTTGCCGGCCTTGAACGGGTAGACGACCCAGCGGTCCGTCGTGACCGCGTGGTGGTCCGGCGCGCCGGGGACCTGCGAGTGGGTCGGCTTGTAGTGGAGGACGACGGTCGTCGGGATGCCGCCGGCCTGGCGGACGCGTTCCGTGACCGCGTGGATCGTCGTGCCGCTGTCCCAGACCTCGTCGACGATCAGGACGCGCTGGCCGCGGAGGAGGGGATCGGCCGGGAACTGGAGAAAGGTCGGCTTCGGGCCCGGGCGGCCTTCGTCGTCGTAGTACTCGACCGCCGCAACCAGGATGTTGCGGATCCCGAGGCGGTAGGCGAGCATCCCCGCCGGGACCAGGCCGCCGCGGGTGATCGCGAGCATCAGGTCGAACGGCGACTCGACCTGGTCGGCGCGGACCTGGTCCGCGAGATCCGCGACCAGGTCGTGCAGCTGCTCCCAGCTGACGATGTCCTTCTCGATCGCGACGCTCATCGGTCGATCGTTCCTCCTCGTCCCGTCCGCTTCAGCCGCCGACGCCGGCGCCTGCCGGCCCCGCCCGCCGGATCGCCTCGATCGTCGCCGGGTCGTCCAGCGCCGACAGGTCGCCGGGATCCAGCCCGAGCCAGGCGGCCCGGACCACCCGTCGCATGATCTTGCCCGACCGCGTCTTCGGCAGCGCGGGCACGACGACCACCGCCTCCGGCTTCAGCGTCTTCCCGAGGTCGTCCACGACGCGCCGCGAGATCGCCCTCCGGAGCTCGTCGTCGTCGGTCTCGCCACGCCGGATCGTGCACACGACGACGATGGTCTCGCCCTTGATCGCGTGCGGGACGCCGATCGCCGCCGCCTCGACCACCGCGGGATGCGCCGTCGCCGCGGCCTCGACCTCGGCCGGTCCGACACGCTTGCCGGCGACCTTCAGCGTGTCGTCGGAGCGGCCGCGGATGGACCAGTGCCCGTCACGGTCGACGATCGCCCAGTCGCCGTGGACCCAGGTGCCCGGGAAGCGCCGCCAGTAGGTCTCGACGTACCGGTCCGGGTCGCGCCAGAAGCCGCGGGTCATCCCCGGCTCGGGCGCGCGGATCACGAGCTCGCCGACCTCGCCGCGGAGCGAGCGGCCCTCGACGTCCGCGACGTCCGCCGCCGTGCCCGGACAGGGCCCGTTGAACGAGGCCGGCTTGATCGGGGCGAGCAGGTTGCAACCGACGATCCCGCCGGACACCTCGGTCCCGCCCGAGTAGTTCACGACCGGGCACCGGCCGCCGCCGACCTCGCGGAAGTACCACCACCAGCTGTCGGGATCCCAGGGTTCGCCGGTGGATCCGAGCACGCGGAGCGCGCCCAGGTCGTGCGAGGCGACGGGCTCCCGGCCGTGCGGGATCAGCGCCCGGACGACCGTCGGCGAGACGCCGAGGTGGCTGATCCGATGCCGCCCGACGAGGCTCCAGATCCGATCCGGACCCGGGAAGTCCGGGGCGCCTTCATAGAGGATGAGGCGGGCGCCCAGGAGCAGCGATCCGAAGATCGCCCACGGCCCCATCATCCAGCCGAGGTCGGTGAACCAGAACAGGCCGTCGCCCGGGCGGAGGTCGAAGGTGTGGGCGAGGTCCTCCGCGGCCTTCACGGGAAAGCCGCCGTGGACGTGGACGGCCCCCTTCGGCCGGCCGGTGGTGCCGGACGTGTAGATCAGCATGCAGGGCGTCGACGGCGACGTTGGGCGGACCTCGACCGGCGCCCCGGCGGCCGCGCGTTCGATCGCCTCGTCCCACCAGCGGTCGCGGTCGGGATCCCAGGGCGTGTCCGGCGCCCGGTCGCCGAGTCGTCGGACGACGATCACCCGGCGAACCGACGGCGTGAGGGCCACCGCCGCGTCCGCGGCGGCCTTCATCGCGACCGGCGACCCGCGACGCAGGAAGCCATCGGCGGTGACGAGCACCGTCGCCTCGCAGTCGCCGAGGCGGGTCGCGACGGCCGGGGCAGCGTAGCCGGAGAAGATCGGCGTGAAGATCGCCTCGAGCCGGCCCAGCGCAAGCACGGCGACCACGGTCTCGACGAGCATCGGCAGGAAGATCCCGACCCGGTCGCCCGGGCCCACGCCCTCGTCCCGGAGCATCCGCGCCGCCGCCTCCACGGCGTCGCGCAACTCGGCGTTCGTCAGGCGCCGGACGTCGCCGTCCTCGCCCTCCCAGGCGATCGCCTCGCCGTCCGGGTCGCGATCGGCCCGCGGCTCGACGGCCGCCACCGCGTGGTTGAAGGCCCCGCCGAGCCACCAGTCGGCCCACTCAGGCCCGTTCGAGAGGTCCAGGATCCGGTCGGGACGCCGCTGCCAGGCCAGCCCGATGTCGTCGGCCGCAGCGCCCCAGAACCAGGCCGGGTCGGCGACCGCGCGGGCCTGGAGCGCCTCGAGGTCCGGCTCGCCCGTCGCCCTGACGAAGGTCGCAAGCCGCGAGTCGCGGAGCAGCTCGGGCGTGGGTCGCCACGCCGCGTCGGGGACGTCGCGGCCGAAGATCGGGGCGTCGTGGGACATCGCTGAGAGCCTACGCCAATGCCCCGCCGTCGTACGCTTCGCCGGTGACCGACCACGCCGTCATCGACCTCCGATCCGACACCGTGACCCGGCCGACGCCGGCGATGCGCGAGGCGATGGCCCGCGCCGACGTGGGCGACGACCAGTTCGGCGAGGACCCGTCGGTCAACCGCCTCCAGGAGCGCGTCGCGGCGCTGCTCGGCCAGGAGGCGGCGCTCTGGTTCCCGACCGGGACGATGGCCAACCAGGTCGCCCTCCGGACGCTGACCCGGCCGGGCGACGAGGTCCTGGTCGCCCGCGAGGCGCACGTCCTCTGGCACGAGACCGGTGGGGCGAGCGCCACGAGCGGCGTCCAGCTCACCGAGATCGGGCCGGGCGGCGGCCGGTTCACGCCGGACGAGGTCGCCGCGATCCGGAAGCCGCGCGGCCACCTGCTCCAACCGCCGTCGACGGTCGTCTCGGTGGAGAACACGCACAACCGGGCCGGCGGGGTGGTCTGGACCGCGGTGGAGAGCCTCGCGATCACGACGATCGCCCGGGAGCTGGAGCTCGCCACCTTCCTCGATGGCGCCCGGCTCTGGAACGCTGCCGCGGCGCTGGACGTGCCGCCGTCGGAGCTGGCCGGCCGGTTCGACGTGGTGAACGTCGCCTTCTCCAAGGGTCTGGGCGCGCCGGGCGGCTCGATGCTCGCGGGCAGCCGCGCCTTCATCGACGACGCCGTCCGCTATCGACGGATGGCCGGCGGCGCGATGCGCCAGGTCGGCGTGTTCGCCGCGGCCGCCGATCATGCCCTGGACCACCATCTGGAGCGGCTCGCCGAGGACCACGCCAACGCCCGGCTGCTCGCGGACCGGCTCGCCGAGTCGCCCGCCTTCGAGCTCGACCCGGACCGGGTCCAGACGAACATCGTGGTCTTCCGGACCGCCGAGGGTGCCGACGACGCGCCGGCGGTCGTCGCCCGGGCCCGCGAGGCCGGCGTCCTCGTCGTCGCGTTCACCGCGCGGACGATCCGGGCGGTCACTCACCTCGACGTGACCCGCGACGAGGTGGCGGAGGCCGCCGAGCGGCTGGTGGCCGCCGGGGAGGGAGCGTCGTGACCTTCGAGCGCACGCCCGGCAGCGGTCCGGAGCCGGTTCCGAATCCGCCGCCGGCGGACGACGGCGCCTCAACGGTTCCGGCGAGCACGAGCGGGCCCACCCCGCTGCAGGTCCGGCTCCAGATCCTCACGACCGAGCACTGGTCCCTCCTCGCGTCGCGAGGCCTCGCCTGGAACGAGAGCTTCGCCCGGGCGTCGATGTACCTCTCGACCCTGTCCGGCGCGCTCGTCGCCCTCGGCTTGATCGGCAGCGTCGACGGCTTCCATGACGCGTTCTACGTCGCCGCGCTCGTCGTCCTGCCGGTCGTCCTCTTCGTCGGGTTCGGGACCTGGGTCCGGATGGGCGCGACGAACTACCACGACGCCGTCACGGTCGCCGGCATGAACCGGATCCGGGCGGCCTACCTCGAGATCGCGCCGGACCTCGAGCCATATTTCGTCATGGGCATCCATGACGACGCTCCCGGCATCGGGATCACGATGGCCGTACCGCCGGGCACCTCGCCCTTCGCGCACCTCATCGCGGGCACGCCAACCCTGGTCATGGTCCTGAACGGGGTGGTCCTCGGCGCGATCGTGTCGATCGTCGCCCTGCGATTCACGGCGCTCGACCCGGCCCTCGTCGTCGGCGCGGGTCTCGTCGGGGCCCTGCTCACGATCGCCGCCGAGTTCCGGTCGGCACAGGGCAAGATCCGGCGGGGCCAGCGAACGGTCCAGCCGATGTTCCCGACGCCCGCGCCCGGGTCCGATCGGCCGTGACGGCGGGGGCCGTCCGCACGCGGCGAGCGCGGCGGGTCGCCACCGGCATCCCGCAGCTCCCGTTCCGGCAATTGACGAATCCGTTCGCGCCGCTCGCGGTCCTCTCGGCCGACGGGGTCGAGGACATTCACCGCGCATCCCTCCGGATCCTCGCCGAGGTCGGGGTGGAGGTCCTCGGAGACCGGGCCATCGATCGGCTGGCCGCCGCCGGCGCCGGCGTCGATCGGGAGACGCGGCGCGTCCGGCTGGATCCCGGCTTCGTCGAGGAAGCCGTCGCACGGGCACCCTCGACCTTCACCCTTCACGCCCGGAACCCGGAGCGGAGCGTCGTCCTCGGCGGTCGCAGCCTCGTCTTCTCGGCCGTTGGGGGACCCGCGTTCGTCACGGACCTGGACCGCGGTCGGCGGGCCGGGAACTGGGCCGACTTCCGCGACTACGTCCGCCTGATCTCGGCGCTGAACGTGATCCACCAGGAGGGCGGCGGCCCGCTCGAGCCCACCGACCTGCCAGTCGAGACCCGCCACCTCGACATGTACGGCTTCCTCGCGACGACGCTCGACAAGACCTGGCACTGCCTGGGGTTCGGATCCGCGGTGGTCGAGGATGCCCTCGAGGTCGTGGCGCTGGCCCGCGGCGTGCCGCGCGAACGGCTGGCGGCCGAACCATCCCTGATCACGATCATCAACACGAACTCGCCGCTCCGCCTCGACGGGCCGATGGGCGACGGCCTGATCGCGATGGCCGAGGCCGGCCAGGCGGTCGTCGCCACGCC
>DATBGP010000366.1:0-13792 GCA_036557925.1 Candidatus Limnocylindrales bacterium
ACATCGTCCGGAGGATCGCCCGGGCGCCGGCGCGATCGGCCGCCGGAAGCCGCTGGTCCCAGGAGCAGAAGTGCGTGGCCCGGCCGCCGACGACGATCCGGCGGATGGGCCGGCCGCAGCGTACGCACGGCTCGCCGGTCCGCTGGTAGACCATCAGGTGGTCCTGCATCTCGCCGTCGCCCTCGGGCGCGGTGTAGTCGTCGATCGAGGAGCCGCGCCGGATCACCGCCTCCGTGAGGATCCGCCGGACCTCCAGCCACAGCCTCCGCTCGTCGGCCGGGCGCAGGGTCCGGACCGTCCGCAGCGGGTGGAGCCGGGCGGCCCAGAGCGCCTCGTCGGCGTAGATGTTGCCGACGCCCGCGAGGAACGACTGGTCGAGCAGGAGCGGCTTCAGGCGGCCCTTCCGGGCGCGGAGCCGGCGGCGGAACGCGCGGACCGTCAGCTCGTCGGACAGCGGCTCCGGGCCGACCGCCGCGAACGGATCCTGGTCGGCGAGGTACAGGCCGACCCGCCCGAACTTCCGGATGTCCCGGAACCGGATCTCGCGCCCGTCCTCGAGCGGCAGGATCAGCCGCACGTACGGATCCTCCCGGCCGCCCCCCGGCACGACGAAGAGCTGGCCGGTCATCTTCAGGTGGATCGTCAGGAGCGCGTCCCCGGACAGACCGATCGCGAGCTGCTTTCCGCGCCGCCCGACCGTCTCGATCCGGCGCCCGGCGATCGCGTCGGCGAAGTCCTCCGGCGTCCGGTCCCGGAGGGTGCGCGGCCAGAACGTCGTCGCGTCGACGATCGTGGCGCCGGTGATCAGGGGCCGGAGGTCGCGGGCGACGGTCTCGACCTCGGGGAGCTCGGGCATCGCCGAAGCCTACCCGGGGACCGGCGCGAGCGGCGCCTCCTCGGGCTGCTCGCCGAGCTCCGCCTGGATCGCGTCCTCGCGGGTGAGCGGGGTCATCCCCTCCCAGTCGTCGCCGACCTTCACGTCGACCGTGAGCGGCACGTCCAGCGGCAGCGCGCTCTCCATCGTCTCGCGGACGACGGCGGCCAGCGCCTCGACCTCCGCCCGCGGCACCTCGAACAGCAGCTCGTCGTGGACGCTGAGGAGCAGCCGCGCGTGGAGCCCCGCCGCCCGGATGCGCTCGTCGGTCCGGATCATCGCGATCTTCTGGATGTCCGCGGCCGTGCCCTGGATCGGCATGTTGATCGCCATCCGCTCCCCCGCGCCCCGCAACGCCGGATTCGATGCCCGCAGCTCGGGGATCTGGCGCTTCCGTCCGAGGAGCGTCTCGACGAAGCCCTGGCTTTTCGCCTGCTCCCGGATCGCCATCATGTAGTAGCTGATCCCGGAGTACGCCGCGAAGTAGCTGTTGATGAATTCCTGTGCCTCGTGCCGCGGGATGTTGGCCCGGGACGCCAGGCCGAAGTCGCTCATCCCGTAGGCGAGCCCGAAGTTCACCATCTTCGCCATCGACCGCTCGCCGTGGGTGATGTCGGCGGGGTCCTTGTGGAGCACCCGGGCCGCGGTCTCGCGGTGGATGTCCGCGTTGCGGGCGAACGCGTCCTTCAGATGCTCGTCGCCCGAGACGTGGGCGAGGATCCGGAGCTCGATCTGCGAGTAGTCCGCGGCCAGGAGCGTCAGGTCCGGCGCGCCGGCGACGAACGCCCGCCGGATCCGCCGGCCGAGCGCGGTCCGGATCGGGATGTTCTGGAGGTTCGGGTCCGAGGAGCTCAGCCGGCCCGTGGCCGCGACGGCCTGGTGGAACGTCGTGTGGAGGCGGCCGTCCTGGTCCGAGATCAGCGCCGGCAGCGCGTCCACGTAGGTCGAGCGGAGCTTCGTGTAGACGCGCCACTCGAGAAGCTTGTCGACCATCGGATGGGCGGGCCGGAGGTCCTCCAGGACCGAGGCGTCGGTCGAGTAGCCGGTCTTCGTCTTCCTGCCCTTCGGCAGGTTGAGCTCGAAGAACAGGACCTGCTCGAGCTGCTTCGGGCTGCCGAGGTTGAACTCGTGCCCCACGTCGGCGTAGATCTCCTGCTCCAGGCGGTCGATCTCGGCGCCGAACTCCGCGGCCAGGCCCGACAGCGCCCCGCGGTCGAGGGCGACGCCCGTCGCCTCCATCCGCGCCAGCACGGGGATGAGCGGCAGCTCGATGTCGCGGAACAGCCGGTCGAGCTTCACCTCGCCGAGACGCCGTTCGAGCGGTTCGCGGACGGCGATCGCGGAGAGCGCCTCGATCCCGGCCCTGGCGGTCGCGGGCAGCTCCGTGGCCGGCGGCAGGATCTGGTCGAGGTTCTCGGCAACGACGTCGGCGATCGTCTGGCTGCGCAGCGCGGCATTCAGGATATAGGCCGCGATCTGAGTGTCGAACGCGACGGGGGTCGCGGCGCTGCCGGGGTCCTCGGCGAAGCGGGCGACGAGGACGGGCTTCACCTCGTGGCCGACGAGCGGCACGCCGGACTGCTCGACCAGGCGCCGGAACGCCCCGGCGGCTTCGGCGCCCTCGGCCGCGACGACCCGGCCGTCCGTCCCCGCGAGGGCCAGGGCAAGGGGCGTGCCGCGCCGCGGCCGCGGGTCATCGGAGACGAGCGAAGCGCCGATCGCGGGCTGGGCGGCGATCCAGTCGGCGAGCTCGGCGATCCGATCCGGCCCGCGGACCTCGATCCGGCCCGGATCGACGATCGCCGCGGCCAGGGCCGTGGGCAGGTCGCCGGCCGCGACCTCCGGCGCCGCGGAGGTCCCGTTCCGGCCATCCGCGCCGCCCACCGCCGGCGCCGCTCCACCCGCCCAGCCGACACCGCGCGCCGGCCCCGCCACCGATTCGAAGTCGAGACGGAGCTGCAGCTCCCCGCTCTCGGGCCGGGCGCCCGTGCGCGACGCGCCCCAGCCGTCCGGCCGGCCGGCCACGCGCGCCGCCGGCACGTAGCCGCTCTCCGCGACGGACCGCAGCGCCTCGGTCCGCTGCTCCGCGGACTCGCCCTCCATCGGCGGCAGCCGCTCGATCAGCGTCCGGAACTCGTACTCGCGGAAGAGGCGGACCACCGTGTCGCGGTCGTAGTCGCCGAGACGGGCGGCCGTGAGGTCGAACGCGATCGGCAGGTCCCGGACGATGCGCGAGAGCTCGCGGCCCATGCGGATCTGGTCGACGTGCTCCTTCAGCTTCTCGCCGAGCTTCGGCGGCGTGACGTCGTCCAGCCGGGCAAGCAGCTCGTCGAGCGTCCCGAAGTCGCGGATGAGCTTCGCCGCGGTCTTCTCGCCGACCCCGGGCACGCCCGGGATGTTGTCGGTGGGATCGCCTTTGAGCGCCTTGTAGTCGACCATCTGGTCCGGCCGCAGCCCGAACCGCTCGTCGATCTTCGCGACGTCGTAGATGACCGTGTTCTCGACGCCGGATCGCGTCGTCATCAGCCGGACGCGCGGCGTCACGAGCTGGAGCATGTCCAGGTCGACCGTGACGATCGTCGTCTCGAGCTCGTCGCGCGGGTCGAGCTGGGCGGTGATCGTGCCGATGACGTCATCGGCCTCGTAGCCCTGCATCTCGTAGACGGGGATCCGGAGCGCCTTCACGATCTCGCGGACCTTCGGGAACTGGTCGCGGAGGTCGTCCGGCATCTTCGTCCGGGTCGCCTTGTAGTCGGCGAACTGCTCGTGGCGGAAGGTGGGGCCGGGCAGGTCGAACGAGACGGCGATGTAGTCCGGTTGGAGGTCCTGGATGCCGCGGAGGACGATGCTCGCGAAGCCGAACGCCCCGTTCACGAGGTCGCCGCGGGACGTGGTGAGCGGCGGCAGGGCGAAATAGCCGCGGTAGACGAGCCCGTAGCCGTCGAGCAGCATCAGGCGTTCGGTGGGCACGAACGGAGTGTACCCGCGGGTCGGGTCGGGATCGGTCATGGATGGGGTCCGCGGCGTCGATCGCCGGGCCCGCGACTGCGCCGTGACGGGGCGTCAGGCCCGATCGCGCTCCCGGCATCGACCGAGCACGAACAGCGCGGCTCCCAGGACGATCGCGATGGCCGAGACGATCACGAGCGGTGACCACGGGCTGCTCGTCGCGCTCTGGCTCGGCCCGCCCGAGGCCCCAGTCACCTGCTGCATCTGCTCGGCCTCGCGGCTCGCGGTCGGGCTCGCCGCTCCGGCGCCGGCGACGCCCACCTTCCCGGAGCCCTCGCTCGTGGCTCCCGAGTTGGCGCCGAAGTCGCCCTGCGTGTCGTTGCCGCTGGCAGCCGACGGGACTGCCCCGAGGCTGGTGCGGTCGACGCTGCTCGCCGCCGGGGCGGGTGCCACCGCCACCGGAGCGCTCGCCGCGGCGGAAGCCGCGGCCGGCGCCATCGACGCCGCCGCCGCCGAGGCTGCCGGACCTGCCGCTTCCGGCGCCGCGCCGTTGCCAAGCTGGTCGGCCCCGCCCGACGGCGCCGCTGCGCCCGCCGCCCCGCCAGCCGAGGTGCCTGCCAGCGGCGCCGAGGCGGTGGAGCCGCCGATCGGCAGCGTGCCGATCAGGAGTCCTGCCAGCCCGAACGTCGCCAGCGCGACGCCGACGTTCCGCGTCATGGCTCCATGCGGCGCCAGCCCGAAGAACCGGCGCCAGCCGGCGGGACGCAGCCCGGCGGCCCGCTCCGGCGTGAGCCGGAAGTCGCGCGCCGGCATCGCCATCGGCGGGGGGACCCGCGCGGTCGCCCGGGCGATCGCGACGAGATCGTCGTGGAGGGCGGCGCACTCGGCGCACGATCGGGTCAAGTCGAGCGCCCGCTCGCGCTCGGCACCGGCGAGGTCGCCGGCGGCGAGCGCGGCCATCAGCAGCGGGTCGTGCTGCTCGTGGGACGCGGTGAGCTCGTTGACGTGGGGCATGGGCGGTCAGACGGCCCCGACCCGGTTGCGGTTCCGACCCGTCGGCGCGGGCCCGGATGCAGGAAGCGGCTCAGCCACGGAAGAGGTCCATCCGCTCGGCGAGGCGGTCGCGGAGGGCGAGCCGGCCGCGGTGGATCCGCGACTTCACGGTGCCGAGCGACACCCCCGTCATCTCGGCGATCTCGGCGTAGTCATAGCCCTCGACGTCGAACAGGACGATCGCCGCGCGCTGGTCGTCGGTGATCGTGGCGAGGGCGGCGTTCAGCGCCCGATGGCGTTCGGTCGTGAGGGCGGTATGGACCGGGTCGGCCTCCTCGCCCGCCGGCGGCTGCCAGCTCTCGTCCTCGAGCTCCGGGTACGGCTGCGACGGCCGGCGCTTCCGCGCTCGCTGGATGTCCATCGCCGCGTTCACCGCGATCCGGTTCAGCCAGGACTTCACGCTCCCGCCCCGGAACCCGGTGAGGTTGCGATAGGCGGAGAAGAAGGCCTCCTGGACGCAGTCGGCCGCCTGGTCGCGATCCGGGACCATCCGGACGATCAGGGCGAAGAGCTGGTCCTGGTAGCAGACGACGAGATCGTTGAAGGCCTCGAGGTCGCCCGTGCGGGCCCGCTCGAGCAGGATCAGGTCGCGGCGCTGGACGGGGTCGTCGGCGACCGTCGTCGAGCGAAGGTCCTCCACGGCCAGGGGGCCCCTCCGGACGGCGAGTTCGAGGCGCGGCGAGTCTAGCATCGGCTTCCGGGCCAGACGCCTCGGCCGTTCGCCCGGTTCCGTCACCGAGCCGAGCTGGCCGGTGGCTCGAGGCCGCCGAGGCTGCACCGGTGGCCATTCGGCTGGAAGACGCGCGGTCGGCCGGGAGGGCAGCGACCGTCCGCTACGATGGCGCCTCCCCACGCCGGAGTGGCGGAATGGCAGACGCTGAGGTCTCAAACACCTCTGAGGGCAACCTCGTGTGGGTTCGAATCCCACCTCCGGTACCACCGGCCTGCCCGGTTGCCCGACGATCGCCGGCGGCGACCGGGGTCCACGAGCGGCTCCGCGGGATCGCAGCGCCGGATGCCGCCTCCGACGTTGCGGACGAATCGCCGGGTCGCGCGACGCTCACCCGGACCGATGTTCGCTGGATCTCCAGCGCTCGCCGGCCGGCGTCCGGTCCTTGTCCCGCTCGAGGATGCGGTTGAGGCGGCTCATGTAGCCCGCCTCGAGCTCTTCGCTCTCGGCCAGCGCTGCGTCCCATTCCGGGCTGCCGGGCGCCGATTCGCCGACACGGCGCTCGGCGGACTGCCATCGCCGTCTGAGCTCGCGAATTCGGATCCTGCCAGGCACGCCTTCCTCGTTTGCGTCGGGCGCTCCGGCCGAAGGAGGGGGTGCTGGAACGGCCGGGAGCCCATCTGCGAGCGTCGTCCTTCGGCGCATTCGTGTCGATGGGAGAAACGGACCGACCGGAGCGGTTCTCCGGTCCCGGCCACGGGCCTCCACGAGTCTGCAACGCCCGGCCGCTGCCCGCGCGATCCCTCGGAACGGGCCGGCCCGGATGCTGGCCGCGGCGATCCGGCCGGCTGACACCCACCCGGAGCCGCGATCGACCCGACCCGACCCCCGGCCCTCCCGGAGCCGGGTCCCCGCCGTGTTCGGAGGCTGCACATGACTCGACTGGACCGGATCGATCCGTTCGGTGACGACGGTCATGTCCGTGCCGTCATCGAGACGCCCCAGGGCAGCCGTCACAAGCTGAAGTACGAGCCCACGGATCAGGGCTTCGCGATCGCTGCCACGATGCCCGCCGGGATGAGCTTCCCCTTCGACTTCGGCTTCTTTCCTCGGACGAAGGCCGATGACGGCGATCCCCTCGACGTGCTGGTCCTCATGGACGGTCCGGCCTATCCGGGCACGATCGTCGAGGCTCGGCTCCTCGGCGTCATCGAGGCCGACCAGACCGAGCAGGACGGGACGGCGGTCCGAAACGACCGCCTGGTCGCCGTCGCCCGTGGCTCGACGGAACGCGGCGACCTCCGCAGCCTCAAGGACGTCGACCCGGGGCTCGTGTCGCAGCTCGAGTCGTTCTTCGAGACGTACAACCGCTTCGACGGCAAGGGCTTCCGGCCGCGGAAGGTCCATGGACCCATCCGGGCGCGGCATCTGCTCGACGCGGCCCTGCTCCGACGACCGAAGCGGATCCGCCGATCGTCTTCCACCAGGCCCTGAGCGCCGCTCCGCACCGGCACACGGGACCTGCTGCGCGGATCCACGGCCCGAGCGTCGTCATCCCTCTCGGAATCGCCGCGGCTGCGATACTCCGCCGATGCCCGATCCCCTGACGGCCGACCCGGCCGATCGCAGCCTCCAGGAGCGCTTCGCGCCCGAGGGGCGATGCTTCGGATGCGGGCCGGCCAATGCCAGGGGACTCCATGTCGGCAGCCGGCCGTCGCCGGAGGACCCGGCGGTCCTGGTCGCCGACTTCAGGCCGCGACCCGAGCACGAGGCGTTCGCCGGCGTCGTCAACGGCGGCATCGTCGGGACGCTGATCGACTGCCACGCGAACTGGACCGCGGCGTGGCACCTGATGCGCCGTCGCGGGCTCGACCGCCCGCCGACGACGGTGACCCTCGAGTACGCGGTCCAACTCCGCCGGCCGACGCCCTCGGACGCGCCGGTCCATCTCCGGGCGTGGGTGGCCGAGGACGCCGAGGACCGGGCGACCGTCGAGGCCGAGGTCACGTCGGGCGGCACCATCACTGCAACAGGCCGCGGCACCTTCGTCGCGGTGCGGCCGGGGCATCCGGCGTACGATCGCTGGTAGGAGGCGCCATGTTCCGTCAGTTCCTGGGGCTCGACAGGCATCCCGAGACCGCGCAGGCCGCGCAGCCCGCACCGGCCGCGGAGCCGGCACCGGGCTCGGCCGCGGAGACCGCCACCGTCCGGCGGATCGTCGCGCGGCTCGAGGCCATGCCACCCGACGAGGCACGCTATCTCGCCTGCTTCGGCTACGTGATGAGCCGGGCCGCGTACGCCGACCTCGACATCAGCGACGAGGAGACGGCCGTGATGGAGAAGCTCCTCCAGGAGGGCGGCCATCTGGACGAGTCGCAGGCGATCCTCGTGGTCGAGATGGCGAAGCTCCAGGCGCGGGCCCAGGGCGATACCGAGGACTACGTCGTGACCCGCGAGTTCAAGTCGATCTCGACGATGGACCAGCGGCGGGCGCTCCTGCGGGCCTGCTTCGCCGTGGAGGCGATCGACGGGACGATCACGGCCGAGGAGGCATCGATCGTCAACGAGATCGCCCGCGAGCTCGACATCGAGCGGGACGAGCTGAACGCGATCCGCGACGAGTACCACGAGCAACTGTCGGCGGTGCAGGCACTCCGACGGGCGAGCGGCGGCGCGAGCGCCTGACCTGGGCCCGGATCGGGGCTGAGACCGGGAACGACCCGGCCCTCGATCAGGTCGCGCGCGCCCGGAGCGTCGTCGCCGACGGCGCGGCGCTCAGTCCGACGAACGTGACCGTGAACGGGGCCTTCGCGCCCTTCGCGAGGGTCCTCGGGTTCGTGTAGCCCACGGTCCCGTTCGCGACCGTCCCGAACGAGTCGTAGATCTCGACGACCTGGGCCACGTTGTGGGCCGTGGTCGATGAGGTGTTCGTGATCGTGCCCGTCACCTTCCACGACGAAGGCGTCGGCGCGGACGCGGTTCCGGTCACGCCCAACAGGGTGGTCGCCCTGGACGCCGACTTCGCCGTGATCGTGAACTTCACGTAGGCGAACCCGGCCGGCTTCGCGACGTTGACCACGAAGGGCGACCGCGCCCGGCCGGCGACCACCGGGACGAGCGGGTGGGTGGTGGCGGTCTTCAGGACCTTGCCGCTCGAGCTGTAGAGCCGGGCCGTGATCGTGATCGAGCGCGGCGACGTTGCCGTGTTGAAGATGTCGCCGGCATAGCGCAGCGTCGACGTCAGCGGGAGGGTCGTCGTCATCAGGACCGGTGTCGCCCCGCTCAGGGGCTTGATCCACCAGCGGTGGCTCGTCGAGCTGGTGACGCCGCCGACGGCGGTCATCTTCAGGGCGTACGTCCCGGGCTTCAGGTTGCCCAGGATCTCCTCCCAGTGCCTGCCCGGCTGGTTGACCGATGCCATCAGGCTGGAGCAGCCGGAGTAGAGCGCGAGCGTTCCGTCGACCGGCAGGTCGCCGAGGACGATCCGGTACCAGCCGGTCTTCGTGACGTTGAACCGGACCCAGTCGACGTCGTTCGCCTTGCCGAACCGGGCCGAGACGGGCGCGCCGGTCACGGCCTGGACCGGCGCGGCGGCGCAGGTGTCTGGCGCATCGGTGCCGGTCAGGCGGTAGGTCGCCGTGAGGGTCGTGGCGGTCGACGGGACGGTCACGTCATGGGTGAGGGCCTTGCCGTCGGACCACGACGAGAACGCGTACATCGACTCTCCGACCGCGGCCGTCGCCTGCGCCTGGACGGACGCCTTGTGGCCGACGATCGCGGTCTCGCTGACCGAGCCCGAACCAGGCACCCCGTCGAGCGACACGGGCAGGCCCGCCGGGCTCGACTTGACGGTGATCGTCGTCTCCCTGGGGTGCATGTCGATCGTCTTCGAGGTGGTCAGCCCCTTCGAGTCCTTCACGGTCACCGTGATCCGGAGGAACGAGCCCGCCTCGTGATCCGGCGCCGGGAGCGAGATCGTCTTCACGCCCGAGGGGTCGAGGAGGTCGTGCTCGTGGCAGTCGCTGGCGCTGTGGCAGTGCTGCAGCCCGACGTGCCAGGAGAACGCGGAGGCCGGCAGCGTGCCATCTTCCGTGTCCGTCGCGTTCGCCGTGACCTGGACGGTCTGGCCCACCGTCCAGCAGCTGACCGTGCAGCTGGGCGACGTGGTCATCGACGAGATCGTCGGCGGCATGTTCGAGGCCGAGACGGTCCGGGTCGTGCTCGCGGTGATCCCGTTCGAGTCGGTGATCGTCAGCCGTGCGGTGTAGGTCCCGGCGGCATACGTGTGGGTGTCGGTCACGCCGCCGTCGCTGTCGGTGTCGCCGTCGCCGAAGTCCCAGTCATAGCGGACGATCGGGGCGGGACCACTGGAGGCGGAGCCGTCGAAGGTCACCGCCAGGGGCGCCGGGCCGGACGCCGGGGTCGCGGTGAACGACGCGGTCGGCGCCTGGTAGCGGATCCGGTGGATCGTCCCGCCGGTGAAGTCCGGGTACACGATGTCGCCGTTCGGGTCCGTCGTGAGCATGACCGGCGCCGCGGCGTCCGATTCGAACGGGATGACGCTGCCCGTCGGAACGCCGCCGGCTCCGCCCGGCAGGAAGACGATGCAGTTCCGGGTGTAGTCGGCGACGAACAGGCCGCTCCGGTACTGCGACGGGTAGTTCGAATTCGGCGCGAACGTCAGGCCGCTGGTCGACGCACCGCCGGAGAGGCAGCCGTCGCCACCGACCATGTGGCTGCCCTGGGCGTAGGTGTAGAGCGGCGTCGTGATGTCGGAGTCGGAGAGGCTCGTGCAGAGGGTCGGGAGCGGAGCCGTCTTGAAGTAGGTCGCGGTCGCCGGACCCTCGTGACACGGCCAGCCGTAGTTCGGCGGCCCGCCCGCCGCGGTCGGGTTCGGGAGGCGGTTGACCTCCTCCCAGCTGTTGTAGCCGACGTCGCCGACGTAGAGGTCGTTGGTGCCGGGCCGCATCGTCATCCGGAACGGGTTGCGGAAGCCGAAGGCGACGATCCGGCGGCGGATCGGATCCGCGTTGCCGATCGCCGGGTTGCCGGCCGCGGCATTGCCGGTATCGGGATCGATCCGCAGGACCGCGCCGCCGAAGACCGCTGCATCGCTCGAGGGGCGGCGGAAGCTCTGCGAGCGGAGGGCACCGCCCTCGGCGGACGCCGCGGACGGCGTCTCGCCCACGTCCGTCGGCGGATCGCCGCAGGGGTTGATCGGCGTCGGCGTGCCGGAGAGCGTGCCGCCGAGCTGGCCCCAGTCGGGCCCGTTGAAGCTGGCGCCTTCGCCGCCGCTGACGTAGAGCATCCCGTCGGCGCCGAAGACCACCGACCCCGCGGAGTGGCTCGGGAACTGCTGGCACCAGCCGACGAGGAGCTGCTGACGGCCGCCGCCCACCGCGATCCCCGTCGAGGGGTTCATCTGGACCTTGTCCAGGCGGGTCGTCACGACGCAGCCGTCGGTCGTGCCCTGCGGCGGGTTCGGGCAGGAGTCGCCGTTCTGGTTGGCGACCCCCCAGCGCGGCGCCGTGCCGCCCGGCAGCGCGTCGTACGTGTAGAGGATGTACAGGTAGGGGTCCGTGGGCCAGTTGGGGTCGACGGCCATCCCGAGGAAGCCGCGGTCCCAGTAGTTCATCACGTCGGTGCGGATGTCCAGCGCCTGGGCGCGGCCGGTGTCCGCATTGAAGGCGGCGAGGCTCGACCAGGTCTGGATGGTGCCGCGCTTCTCGGCGACGAAGACCCGGCCGCCGGGCGCGAACGCGACGACGGTGGGGTTCGAGAGGTTCTGGACGACCGTCTGATCGACGAACCCGGACGGGAGCGTCGCGGCGGCCGCGGTCGAGGCGACGCCGGGGATCACGACGGGCGCGCCGATCGAGAGGATCTGGGCGAGGAGCGCGGCGCCGACCAGGAACGAGAAGGCGCGCGAGAGCGAGCGTGGCGCGGTGGATGACGGGCGCCGCGCGGCGCGGATATTCGGCATGAGGATGAGTGCTGAGCCCCGGAAACGGCGGAATGAACACGTGCCCTGGCCGCCGTGGCACGCCCTCGGACGATACATCAAGGTCCTTGAATTGCGCCTTGCAGCCGCCGATTCGCGTCGCCGGGATGCACCGATCGTCCTGCCCGGACCGGGACTTCAGGCGGGTCGGGCGGCTCCCACGACCGCGTCGACGGTCTCGACCAGCCGGTCCGCATCCCCGTCCGAGAAGACGAGCGGCGGCTTGATCTTCATCACGTTGTGGAAGGGCCCGTCGGTGCTCAGGAGGACGCCCCGCTCGGCGGCCACGTTCGCGAGCTCGCGGGCCAGCTCCGGATCCGGCTCGCGGGTCTCCCGGTCTCGGACCAGCTCGATCCCGACGAACAGTCCCGTCCCCCGGACGTCGCCGATCGCCTCGTGGCGTGCGGCGAGCTCCCGGAGCCCGGCGAGGAGCCCGTCCCCTGTGACCCGGGCGTGCTCCTGGAGCCCTTCCTCGGCGATGACGTCGAGCACGGCGAGGCCGATCGCCGCCGACACGGGGTTGCCGCCGAACGTGTTGAAGTACTCCATCCCGTTGGCGAACGCGTCGGCGATCGCCCGGGTCGTGACGACGGCCCCGAGCGGATGGCCGTTGCCGATCGGCTTGCCCATCGTGACGATGTCCGGCGCAGCGCCGTGGGCCGCGAACGCCCACGTGTCGACGCCCACCCGGCCGAACCCGACCTGGACCTCGTCGGCGATCGGGACGGCGCCCACGGCGCGGCCGGCATCGAACAGCCGGGCGAGCCAGCCATCCGGCGGCACGACCTGCCCGGCCACCGACGGGATCGCCTCGGCGATGAGGGCGCCGGCGGGGTGGCCGGCCGCGAGCGCGTCCGCCAACACGGCCCGCGCCCCCTCGAGGTAGGCATCCGCCGTCGCCCGGTCGCCGCCGCGATGCGGTCCGCGGTAGCCGTCCGGCAGCGGCACGACCTGGACGTCCTCGCGCTGCCCCGCCCCGCCCGGCCCGGCGAACTTGTACGGGCTGATCTCGACGAGCCGCTGGGTGTTGCCGTGGTAGGCGACGCCGACGGTGGCGACGTCCGGGCGGCCGGTCGCGGCCCGTGCGAGGCGGAGCGCGAGCTCGTTCGCCTCGCTGCCCGAGTTCACGAAATAGGCGACCTCGAGGTGATCGGGCAGGAGCGCGGTCAGCCGTTCGGCGTAGCGCAGGACACGGTCGTGCAGATAGCGCGTGTTCGTGTTGAGCAGGCGCATCTGGGCGACGCCGGCCTCGACGACCCGCGGATGGGCGTGACCCACGTGCGCGACGTTGTTCACGCAGTCGAGATAGGCGCGGCCGTCGGCGTCGTAGAGGTAGGCGCCCTCGCCGCGGACGATGTGGAGCGGCGTCCGATAGCTGACCGAGAGCGACGGCCCGAGCAGGCGGCGTCGCCGGGCCAGGAGCTCGCCGGTCGCGTCGGCGGTCGTCATCCCGGGAGCCCGCTGGCGATCTCGCCGGGCTCGATCCGTGCCAGCCGATCCAGCAGCGCCCACGCCGGTCGTTCGGAGATCGTCAGGTACGGGTCGTCCGGGTCGAGCCGCGCCTGGTGGGCGCTCAGGCTCACGCTCGTCGCGAGGCGAAGCGCGATCAGCTCCGGGAGGAGCTCGCGGTCGGCCGGGCCGAGCGGCAGCACCCCGTCCCAGCCGCGTGCGACCGCCGCGATCACCGCGATCGGATCCGGGGCGTCCAGGGCGGCATACGCGGCCGCGACGGCCACGTCGTTCAGGACGACCGACCAGATCGAGTCGCCGAGATCGAGCAGGCCGCTGATCGATCGGCCGTCGTCGGCAACGAGGACGTTGTGGTCGTTCGCGTCGTTGTGGATCACCCCGTGCGGCAGCTCCGGGAGCCGCTCCGCGACCGCTGCGAGGCGCGCCTGCCACGCGGAGAGCAGCCCGGCCCGGGTCGGACCGACGACCGCGGCGGCATGGGCGGCGATCACCCCGAGGCTCTCCTCGGCCGACCACTGGAACGACCGGTGCGCCGCCGGATGATCCCAACCGTCGAGTGCTCGGACCACCAGGGCCATCGTCCGGCCGAGGTCGGCGAGCAGCGCATCGTCGCGTTCCGCCGGCGGGATCGTGGCGAGCGGCCGGCCGGGCAGCCATGTCAGGAGCCGGACGAGCATCGCCCGATCCGGCCCGCCGGCGTCGATCACCTCGCGGCCGTCGCGGGACGGGACGGCGACCTGGCACGGGACGCCGGCGGCGGCCAGCCGGCCCATCG
>DATBGP010000367.1:0-6533 GCA_036557925.1 Candidatus Limnocylindrales bacterium
TGATCGTCGAAACGATGGAGCGGATCGTCCTCGCGCTCGCGGTCCGCGGCCTCTGCAACGCCCAGTTCATCGTCCGGGACGACGGCGTCTACCTGATCGAGGTGAACCCGCGCGCGTCGCGGACCGTGCCGTTCATGTCGAAGGTGACCGGCGTCCCGATGGTCGAGCTCGCGGTCCGGATCGCGCTCGGCGAGCGGCTGGCGGATCTCGGCTGGCCGAACGGGCTCCTGCCGCCGCCGCCGTTCGTCGCGGTGAAGGCGCCGGCGTTCTCGACGGCGAAGCTCCGCGGCGTCGATCCCTCGGTGGGACCGGGGATGCAGTCGACCGGCGAGGTCATCGGCATCTCCGAGGACCCGCGCGTCGCCCTGGCGAAGGCGCTGACCGGAGCGGCGCTCGTGCCGCCGGGTCCGGCCGCCCCGGACGATGCCCCGCTCGCGCTCCTCTCGATCGCGGACCGCGACAAGGCCGCGCTGCCGCGCCTTGCCGCCGCGCTGACCGCCGCGGGCTATAAGTTCGCGGCGACGTCGGCGACCCGGGCCGCGCTCGCCGCCGCGGGCCACGACGCCCGGCCGGTCGCGAAGCTCGGCGCCGAGCCGGACGAGGCCGCCGGCGAGGTCGCGATCCTCGACCTCATCGCGTCGGGCGAGGTCCGCCTCGTCGTGAACACGCCGACCCCGCGCTCCGGGGCCGTCCGGGACGCCGCGGAGATCCGGCTCGCCGCCACCGCGGAGGGGATCCTCTGCCTGACCGCGATCGAGACGGCCGTCGCCGCGGCCGAGGCGATGAACCCCGAGGTCGCCGCGCAGCTCGCCGACGTCCGGTCGTTGGCCGAGTGGGTCCCCGCGCCGGGCGTCCCGCCTGCCCCGCCGGTCCACACGGAGCCCGTTCCCGCGTGACGGCCGCGCGCCGCCCCTTCGACCTCGTGATCTTCGACTGCGACGGGGTCCTCGTGGACAGCGAGCGGCTGTCGATCCGCCTCGACGTCGAGCTCCTCGCCCAGCTCGGCTGGCCGCTGACCGAGGACGAGATCGTCGAGCACTTCGTCGGCCGGACCGATGCCGCGATGCGGGCCGAGATCGAGGCCCACCTGGGCCGCGACGTCGGGCCGGAATGGGAGGCCTTCTCGGAGCACTACGTCCGGGCGTTCGCGGAGGAGCTGGAGCCGGTCGACGGGGCGGCCGAAACCGTCGACGCCGTGATCGCGGCCGGCTACCGGGTCTGTGTCGCCTCCAGCGGCGGCCACGCGAAGATTCGGACGAACCTCGCGAAGACCGGGCTGGCCGATCGTTTCGGCGACCGGATCTTCAGCGGCGAGGACGTCGTCCACGGCAAGCCCGCGCCGGACCTGTTCCTCCACGCGGCAAAGGCGATGACTGTCGAGCCGGCGCGCTGCGCCGTCGTCGAGGACAGCCGCCACGGCGTGACCGCGGCCCGGGCCGCCGGGATGCGGGTGTTCGGCTACGCGGGTGGCGTGACGCCGGCAGCGGCGCTCGCCGGCCCCTCGACGACCGTGTTCGACCGGATGTCCGAGCTCCCGGCGCTGATCGCGGCGGCGGTGCCCGCGGGGGCCTGAACCACCAGCGCCTGCCCGAGCGACCAGAGCGTCAGCGTCGTGAGGGCGACCATGATCACGGCCAGCGGGACCTGCCGGCGGCGATGGTCGGTCGCTCCCCGGGCCGCGCCGGATTCGTTCGCGGCGACGCAGTGCCCGGCCCACGCCCCGAGCATGTGCCCGCCGACGACGGCCGCCAGCTGGACGGTCCACACGAGGCCCGGCGGCAGCCACGCCTGCGACGGCTCGAAGAACGCGAGGCCGAAGCCGCCGAGGTCCCAGCCCTGCTGCAGCGGGTCGGCGAGGGCGACGACGATCCGCTGGCCGTCGATCAGGACGTACGTGAAGTAGTGGGCGACGAGGTAGCCGGCGGCGATCGGCAGGAGCCCGGCCGCCGTCGCGTTCAACCCCACCAGCCGCGCCACGACGAGGGCGCCCGCGACGATCAACCCGAGGAAGCCGAAGAGCTGGAGCGTCTTGATCGCCGTGTCCGGCGCGCCGAAGACCTCGAACCAGGGCTGAGTCTGGGACAGGCCGTCGAAGAGGATGGAGCCCGTTCCGAGGGCGATGAGGACGAGGTCCTCGAGCTTCCAGCCCGGCAGCAGCAGCGCCGAGGCGAACGGCCGCCGGGCCACGCGGCCCTCGGCCGGGTCGCCCGCCAGCCCGAACGGCGCGAGCCGCCCGAGCAGGCCGAACCAGACGCTGAACGTCTCCCCGTTCTCGCGCCACGCGTCCCGGCCGAACTGGGCCATCATCGCGAGGGTGAAGGCGGTATAGCCCACGAGGACGATGAACAGCGTCCGGGTGCCGGTGCCGTTCCCGACGAGCTCGAGCCAGACGAAGAAGACGAACCCGACGAGGGCGGGCCAGCGGCCGACCGACGCCGGGTACTCCGCGATCGCCCAGCCGCCAACGCCGAGGCGCCGGAGGGCCGCGGCGCCGAGGTCGTGGATCGTGGTGAACGGGTCGAGCCAGTGCCAGACCGGTCCGACGAAGGCCGAGAGCATCGCCATGCCGACCCAGCCGTAGACCCACAGGAAGAGCGTCGTGACATCGCCGGCGCTCGTGCCGCCCGCGATCCCCTGGGCGACGATCCAGAGCCAGCCGATCAGCCCGATGGCTCGGAGGCCGTGGCGGATCCACGCGCGGGGCGGCTTGCCCTCGCCGATGACCGGCGGATCGGCCCGGACATCGGCGTACAGGACGAACGCGAACGACAGCCCGACCGCGATCGCGGCGCCGGCGAGGTAGACGATGAGGGGCAGGCGACTCTGGTAGGCGCTGCTCAGCTGGTGGGCGAGGACCGACGCCGGTCCGGCCAGCAGCAGCCCGCCGACCGCCGGTCCGACGACGGCGAACGCGCGTGGGTGAAGGCGTCGGAACACGTCAGCCGCTGGCGCCACCGCGACCGCGGAGGAGCCAGATGCCGAGGCCGGCCAGGACGACGAGGACGACCACGATCGGGATCAGGGCGTCGCTCGTCGAGCTCGCGGGCGTCGTGGGGACAGGGGAGGCGGATGGCGCTGCCGAGGGCGACGGATCGTCGGACGGAGCCACCGATGCTGCCGCCGACGCCTCGGCCGACGGGCTGGCCGACGCGGTCGGCTCCTCCGAGGGCGAGGCGGAGGCCGCGGCCGCCACGGTGAACGTCGTCGTGCCCCGGGCGATGTCGCCGTCCTCGGCGGAGGCGCTGGTCCAGCGGATCGTGTAGGTGCCGGGGGCGAGGTCGCCGTTGGGCGTGAACGTCATCGTCTTCGATGCGCCCGGCGTGGCCGCGCTGCTGCCATCGATGATCGCCCCGCCCGAATCGACGAGCGTGATCGAGCTCTTCGCAGGATCCAGCGCCTGGGTGAAGGTCATCTTGATCGTCGGCGTTCCCTCGACGGTCGACTTGTCCTTCGGAGTCACCGTGTCGAGCTCGGCGTGGGCGACGGCGAGGCTCGGGACGAGGAACAGGGTCAGGGTGGCGAAGGCCACGGCGGCGACGGATCGCCGCGGTCGTCGAGGGGTCATGGCCGGAGTGTAGAGCGGCGCCTGCTTCGCCGCGCCGAGACCGTTCGGCCCATGCGCGCGGGCCGGACGGCCCGACGGCCGGACGAGGATGCGGCCGGGGCAGGCGGGAGAACCGCCCCGGCCGTCCTCGCCGGAATCAGGCGATCGCGGGCGCTCCGTTGGTCGCGAGCTCCGGGATCACCTCGCGGCCGATGACCGCGAGCTGTTCCGTTCGATGGACATCGGGCAGGTTGATGATCACGTGGTCGATCCCCTCGTCGGCCTGGTCGCGCGCCAGGCGCACCAGGTCTGCGCTCGACATCCGGCCCGGTCGCAGGTCGGCCTCGCAGAGGCTCGTCATCTCGACCTCGGACGGGTCGCGACCGATCTCCTCGCACCGCCGGCGGATCGTCTCGATCAGGCGGCGGCTCTCGCCGGGGTCCGGGACGAGGATGTTGCAGGCGTCCCCGTACCGGGCGACGAGGTCCATCGTCCGGCGCGGCCCGTTGCCGCCGACCATCAGCCGCGGTCGCGGGGCGGAGAGCGGCGCCGGGACGTTGATCGGCTCCTCGAGCCGGTAGTGCTCGCCCTCGATCGCGGCGCGGTCTCCCGCGAACATCGCCCGGGCGATCCGGAGCGTCTCCTCCAGCCGTTCGAACCGCTCGCGCCGCTCCGGGAACGGGAAGCCGAGCCCGCGCGCCTCCCGCGCATACCAGCCCGCGCCCACGCCGAGGTAGGTGCGTCCGGGCCCGGCGAGCACGTCCAGCGTCGTCGCCTGCTTGACGAGCGCCGCCGGCGGCCGGAAGTGGACGCCCGCCACGAGCGGCCCGAGGGCGATCCGCTCCGTGGCGCGGGCGAGGAACCCGAGGGTTGTGTAGGCCTCCAGCATCGGCTCGTCGGGACCGCCCCAGCCACTGTCCTCGGGCAGCTGGAACCAGTGGTCCATGACCCAGAGGCTGGCGAAGCCGGCTGCCTCGGCGCTCTGGGCGATCTCGACGAGCGTCGGGCGGATCGCGGCCGGACCGCCAGGGAACGAGTACGAGGGCAGCTGCAGCCCGAGGCGCATGGCCGGGCCTCAGGCCGCGGGGGACAGGGAGGCGGGTCCGTCGTCGCAGGGCTGGTCGGCCTTGGCGGAGCGCGCGACGGCCATCGCGACGGTCCCTTCCGGCTCCGGGGAGCCGGCGATCGCGCTGCCGACGCCGACGAGCCAGCGACCGAGCCGGACTCGCGTCGAGTCGTGGTCGACGTCGAGCGCCCGATCGGAGGAGCTCCCGGCGATCAGCGCGGCGGCCGGAACCGGAGCGCCGCCGATCGCGGCGACGTCGACGTTCGGGGCGGCGGCCACCACCGCCGGTTGCGCGGCCGCCGCCGCCGTGGCGCGGTTCGCGTCGGTTCGCCGACGATCGCGCTCGCGCTCGGCGCGGAGTGCCGCGGCCTCGTGCTCGAGCCCCTGGATGTGGTCCTCCACGAGGATCCGCTGTGGGTCGTTCATCTGGTCCACGATGTCCCTCGATCCTTTCGTGACTGATAACGATCGATCAACTGTTCGATGCTTATCTAACTCGCGGCCCTGAACGAGGGCCGCGGCGCTCGCCGCGACCCGAGGTCGCCTGGATCGGCCGGGCTAGCCGATCAGGAACTCCTTGATCTCCACGGACGCGTCGTCGAGGCGGTTCCGGCGGAGGCTGTAGTAGAGGACCGTGCCGGACTCGGTGATCGTCACGAGGCCCGCGGCACGGAGCTGCGAGAGGTGGTGCTTGATCGTGGGCTTGGAGAGATCCAGCTCCTGGGCGATCTCGGTGAGGTACAGGTCGCGCGAGGCGAGGAGCTTGAGGATCCGGAGCCGGGTCTCGTCGCCGAGGGCGCGGTGGAGTCGGACGACCGAGAGGGGCGGCGTCAGCCCCTCGCGCGGGTCGAGGGCGCTGTCCGCGACCGGATAGCCGAAGAACCGCCAGTCGCGGCCGTCCATCAGGAAGTTGTACGGGCGCGAGAAGTACGAGGGCGCGAGGATGATCCGGGAGATCCCGGGCTCGGGGAGGTAGCGCAGCCCGCCGGTCGTCGTCTCGATGAGGTCAGCCGGGGCCAGCCGCTCGCGATCCGCGGCACGGCCGTCGTAGTCCCGCTCGAGGATCCTCCCGACGCGTCCTTCGATCTCGGCGAACTTCGGCTGCCACGCCTGGAGCACGCCCAGGATCCGGGCCTTCGCGAGATCCGGGTCCTTCAGCAGCTCGAGCCGGCCCTTCCGGTGGTACTCGGGAAGCTTCTCGGCGAGCGCGTCGACCGCCTTCGTGTCACCGTCGATCGCCCGGGCGAGCAGCTGTGCGAGATCGGCGTCGTGGTGATCGTCGGCGAGGAGCGCGGTCATCAGGTCCCGCGGCGACGTTCCTGCGACGAGGTCGACGAAGTCGGCCGAGGTCCGGATGGCCGGCAGCTCCACGAGCAGGACGCCGGCGTGGATCGCGAGCTCGTTCTCGAAGAGGTTGGCGATGCCCTCCTGGGCCGCCGGGTCGAGCGACTTGCGCGTTTCGACGAGCCAATCGCGATCGGCGGCCGGGAGGTCGTCGGTGGAGCCGGCATCGCCCGAGAGCGAGAAGATGAAGTCGTAGGTCGTGCGGACGTCCCAGTCGATCCGGTAGGCGACATCGCCGCGGTTCAGGTTGCGCACGATCGGGCGCGCGGACGCCTCGGCGGGTCGTCCCGCGGGTCGCCGCACTGCCGGTCGGGCTGCCATCGGTCGTGTCGCTCCTGGGTTCCGGGGTCGCCGGCCGTCTCGTTCGGCGGCTCGTCCGGGGGTGGTTGCCGTGTTAGATGGATATCTAACAGCTGGAAGAGGGCCGTGTCAAGGGCCGCGACACCGCGACTCCGGTCGCCCGCGGATCATCGTCCTTCCGAAGGGTCGATTGCAGGTCGGTGCGCCCACGCGCAACTGATCTCCGCGCCGGCCCGGGCTCCGGGAGCTCGTCGGTCGTCGCGACTGGCCGCACTGACC
>DATBGP010000368.1:0-3374 GCA_036557925.1 Candidatus Limnocylindrales bacterium
TCTTCGAGGTCCATCCCGGCGTTGCCCTCGCTCCAGGCCGCGATCGCCGCCGGCGTGTTCCGGAGGACCTCGATTGTCGCGGTGACCTCCGGGTCGCCCATCGTTCGCCGGAGGCGGTGCTTCGGTGGACGCCCGAACCCGGTGCGCGGCGCGGACCACTCCGCGTCGACCGCGGTCGCGAGGAAGGCGCGTGCCCGCCAGGTGACGGTCACGACCTGCGACTCAGAGCCGGATCTCCGCGGCGACGCCGGCCGGCCCCAGCCGGATCGATCCCTCCCGCCCGCCGACGTCGGCGAGGTACTCACCATGGGTGCCCCGCCAGCCGACGCGTCCGTGGGCGTCGGTCGTCAGCGTCGTCGGCGGTGTCCACCACTCGCCCTTGATGAGCCTCCGGAGTCGCTCCCAGGCCGGCTTCGGCGATCCGTCGGCCCGGACGAGCCCGCTCGGGGCGTTGAGCCAGGCGCCATCGGCGAAGTCCCACCAGACGATCGCGTCGACGGCCGGGTGGCCGAAGAGGGCGCGATAGTGGGCCTCGACCTCCTCGGCCTGGCGCGCCTCGCCGTCGGGCGTCGACGGCCAGGACGCGACCTGATGGTCGTTGAGGTCGACGATCTCGGGCGGCATGAGCACGCCGGACACGATCGTCGTCTCGGTGAACCGGAGCGGCAGCCCGAACCGGGCGAACCGCTCGACGGTCTCGAGCACGCGGTCGACGCCCCACCAGCCCTGGTGCATGTGCGTCTGGAGGCCGATCGCGTCGATTGGCGCGCCCGCCGAGAGGCAGTCCTCGATCAGCTCCTCGTAGGCCGGCGACAGGTCGAAGTCGTTGAGGAGGAGCTGGGCCGCGGGGTTCGTCTCGCGGGCCGCTTCGAACGTTCGCCGGACCACTTCCACCCGGCCGATGCGGCGGGCCACGCGGGTCAGGCCGTTCTCGTACCGGTCGAACACCGGCATGATCACGACCTCGTTGCAGACGTCCCACGACTCGATCCGCCCGGCGAAGTCGCCGACGTCGCGCCGGATCCGGGCGAGCTGGAGCTCGAGGATCTCGTCGTCGGCGAGCGGCAGCAGCCAATCCGGCGCGAGCGTGTGCCAGCAGAGCGGGTGGCCCTTCGGCGTGATCCCGCGGGCGATCAGCCAATCGGCTGCGCGACCGAGCCTGGCCGTGTCGGGCCGGCCGCGCTCAGGCTCGAACCGGGCCCAGTAGAAGGGGAGCGTCGCGTGGTCGAACAGCTCCTGCCAGCGGGCGAAGGTTCCCTCGGCGAGGTCGAGGGCGTCGCCGGCAAGCTCGTCGTTCGCGAGCGGGATCGCGTCGAACAGGCCGCAGCCGAACCGGAACGCATGCCGAACCTGGCGGACCCGGACGTCGGCGCCGGCCAGGGGCTCGCCGTCGGGGCGGCGGACGAGCAGCGAGGCGTCGGCGAGCCGGTGGTCCGGCGGGCCGGCGGTCGCGATCGGTGGCGTGGGCGCCGTCATGGATGCCATCGTCGCATCCGCCGGCCCGACCGGCGTGGTCAGTCGTCGAGGAGGTCGTCCCCGGCCGAGCCGACGACATCGAGCCCGCGGACGACCGCGTAGCCGAGCCGGGCGTCCAGGCGGTCGGCGGCCGGGAGCACGAACCGGGCGGCGACCACCGCCGAGACGGCGACGGACACCGTGAGCAGGGCGACGATCGCGATCGTGCTGATCGCGAGGAAGGCCGCGAGCACGAGGGCCAGCGCACCGATCCGGAGCGGATGGGCGAGGACGAGGAGGCCGGCCAGTCGCAGGCGATCGGCCGCGGGCCAGCGCCCGCGTGCCGGATCGGTCGCGAGGGGCCACGCCGTCCAGGCGTAGAGCCAGGCCGCGATCAGGCCCCAGAACGCGAGCGTCGCGAAGGCCCAGCCCAGGACCGCGCCCGAGAGCAGGCCCGTCGTCACGTTGATCGTCAGGACGACCGCCACGATCGAGAGCCCGCCGCCGAGCAGCAGCGTCGTCCCGACGTCGCTCCGCCAGGCATCGAGCGAGTCGCCGAACGAGACCGCCTGGCCGCGGGCGATCCGGGTCGCCATCCGGAACAGGCCGGCGGTGGGGAGGGCGAGGACCGGCAGGGCCAGGAAGCCCACCGGGATGAAGACGATCGCGAACCCGACGAGGATCGCGACGACCGCCCAGACGACGTTCGCCGGGACGAGCCGCCACGAGTGGTAGTAGAGGTCGGCGAGCGCGGTCCGGACGGCGCCGCGCAGGGTCGGCGCGGCGGGCAGCGCGGAATCGGCGACAGGAGCCACGGTCGGGACGATCGTGACAGTCTCAGCCCTTGACGCCACTCGCGGCGATGCCTTCCACGAAATAGCGCTGGAAGAAGATGTAGAGGACGAGGACGGGCAGAGTCGAGAGCACGACCACGGCCATCAGCGGCGGATAGTTCGTCGAGAACCCGCCGGCGGTCCGGAAAAAGCTCAGGGCGATGGGCACCGTGAAGTAGTCCTGCTCACGGAGCAGGATCAGCGGCCAGAAGAACGAGTTCCAGGCGCCCTGGAACTGGAGGATCGCCACCGCCGCGAGGGCCGGCGTCGCGAGCGGCAGCATCACCCGCGAGAAGGTCGTGAAGAAGCCGGCGCCGTCGATCCGGGCGGCCTCCTCGATCTCGCGCGGGATCGACAGGAAGTACTGGCGCATCAGGAAGATGTTCGTCCCCATGATCGCCATGACCAGGACGACCCCGAGGTACTGGGCGGGTCCTCGCGTCAGGCCGATGGCGTTCATGATCAGGTAGACCGGCACGAGGCGGAGCTGGTCGGGGATCATCAGTGTCGCGAGGACGATGAGGAACAGCACCTCGCGGCCGGGGAAGCGCAGCCGGGCGAAGGCGTAGCCGGCGAGGCTCGCGAGCAGCAGGTTCGAGAGGGTGATCGCGAGGGCGATCGCGCCGCTGTTCGCGAACAGCCGGACGATCGACGGGTTCAGGTTCTGGAAGACGTAGCGCCAGGCGTCGAGCGTGAACGGCTGCGGGATGAACGTCAGCTCGACCGAGTCCGGCAGCGTCTTGAACGACGTGATGAGCGACCAGGCGAACGGGACGAACATCAGGATCGCGTAGGTGATCATCACGGTGTAGGCGAGCCGCCGGCGCCACTTCGCGCCGCGGTCGCCGACGCGCGTCGCAGCCGCGGCGCGGGTCACGGGTGCCGGTGCTGCAACTCCCGCCGCGCGCGCCGCCGCGACACTCCCGACGACCGCCATCGAGTCGCCGACCGCAGCCTCGCGAACGGACCCGGGCACGGGCCGGCCGAGATCCTGGGGCTCGCGGCGGTCCGTCATCGCCGCCTGCCCCTCACCACGCGGGCGCCGAGCCGAACACCCGGCGCTGGATCAGCGTGATCGAGAAGATG
>DATBGP010000369.1:0-5417 GCA_036557925.1 Candidatus Limnocylindrales bacterium
ACCGGCCAGGACGCCCGCTGCTACTGGCAGGCGTCGCTCGCGGACCCGTACCTCCACTCGGACTGGAACGATCCGATCGCGTACGTCTACTCGCCCGCGTTCCTCCAGGCAATCTCGCCGCTGACGGCACTCCCCTGGCAGGCGTTCATGGCCGTCTGGACCGCGCTTCTCCTCGCGGCCGCCCGACTCCTGACCGGGCCACGGCTCCTCGCCGCGGGCCTCCTCTTCCCGTTCACCGCGATGGAGATCGCGGGCGGCAACATCTCGATCCTTCTCGCCGTCGCGATCGTGGCCGGGTTCCGCTGGCCGTGGACCTGGTCGCTGGTGCTGCTCACGAAGATCACGCCAGGGATCGGGCTGCTGTGGTTCGCGGTTCGCCGCGAGTGGCGGAGCCTCGCGATCGCGCTGGGGATCACGGCGGCCATCGTCGCGGTCTCCTTCGCGGTCGCGCCCGACCTGTGGCGCCAGTGGGTCGACGTCGTCGAACGGAACGTCGGAGCCGGCAAGAGCGGGACCTGGGCGTCGCTGCCGATCCCGCTCTGGATCCGCCTCCCGATCGCGGTCGCGATCGTGGTCTGGGGCGCCAGGACCGATCGCCCCTGGACGGTCCCGGTCGCCTCGATGATCGCGCTGCCTGCGGTCTGGTACGGCGGGCTCTCGATGCTCCTCGCGGTGATCCCGCTCCTCGGCGGCGGCCGGGGCTTCGGCCGATGGGCTCTGCCGCCCGAACGACGACCGGCCCGAACGGCTCCGACCGAGACGGTGCCGGCGGAGACTCAGGCCGGCGCGCCCTCGTCCACCGGACGCGGATGGACCCGCAGCGCCACGACCACGGCTCCGACCAGGAACACGACCGCGCCGGCGTAGAACGGTGCGGTCGTCCCGAACAGGCCGGCCAGCGTGCCTCCGACCGCGGGCCCGATGATCCCGGCCGCGTACAGCGGCAGATAGACGAGATTCAGCGTCTGGGAGCGTCGCGCGGCGGGGACCTCGGTGGCGAGCAGGCTGAACACCATCGCTCCGACCAGCGCGTTGGCCGCCGTGAACGTCATCACCGACACGGTGAGCGGCGGCAGGGTTCGGACGATCGGGATCGCGAGGAGGGCGATCCCGCCGCCACCGAGCGCCGTGATCAGGACGGGCCGGAAGCCGACGTGGTCGCTGATCCAGCCGCCGATCGGCGAGATCGTCGCCCCGACCAGCCCACCGAGACCGACGACGACGGCGATCGACGCGGCCAGGCCCGGACCGCTGCCTACGATGTCCTCGACGATCAGGGGCTGGTACGGCCGGGTCATCTGGTTGGCGAGGAACGCGACGCCGTAGATCAGGAAGATCCGGCGGATGACCGGGTCCGTGAGCACGCCGCGGACGGCGCCGTACGCGAGCGGCAGCACGCGGCCGGTCGGGATCACGGCCGGTCGTACCTCCGCCGCGCCGAACCAGACGAGCGCGGCGATGCCCACCGAGAGCAGGCAGGACAACCAGAACATCCCCGACAGGCTCCAGCCCAGCCCGTCGACGAGGACCCCGCCGAGGAACGGCCCGACGGCGAACCCGATCGGGCCGGCGACGCCGAACAGGGCGATCAGGGTCCCGATCCGCCGGCGCGGCACGACGTCGCGGATCGCGGCCAGCATCACCCCGGTGTTCCCCAGCTGGAAGCCGATGAGCAGGAGGCTGATCGCCAGCTGCCACGGCTCGCGGGACAGGGCGACGCAGGCGAACACGACCGCCTCGACGATCGCGCTCCGTGCGACGACGGCCTTGCGCGAGTACTTGTCGGCCCAGACGCCCCACAGCGGGACGAGCGGCATGCCGACCACGAAGATCAGCGCGGAGAACAGCCCGACGAACGCCGCCCGATCGTCCTCGGGCACCCCGACGACCCGGAGGTAGGCCGGCAGGAACGCGAACACCTGGCTGACGGTGAGGCCCTCGACCATGGAGGTGATCCAGAAGACGACGAAGACCCGCCGCCAGTCGGCCCGTCCGGCGTCGTCCTCGCCGACTCCCTCGCCGGCGCCCGGCGGGAGCTCGGAGGCGCGCGGGGTCGGCAGGGCTGACATGGCGGCGAAGCGTATCGGATCGACCGACCCGATCCGGCGAGAGGGCCGCGACGTAGACTCGCCCAAGGAGGTGCGAGGATGCTCGGCCGCTACGTGACCCGCGCCGTCGACGCCCAGTCGCGCTGGTCGAAGCCGTTCGGCGATTTCAACCATCGCTGGTTGGGCGGGCTGTTCCACGCGATCCGCCCCGTCCAGCACTTCCTGAATGGAACGTGGCTGGGGCATCCGGTCCACTCGGTCATCACCGACGTCCCGGTCGGCGCGCTCACGGTGTCGATCGTGGCCGACCTCATCAGCCAGCACGTCGTGGCGGACGTCTCGATGGTGCTCGGCGTGCTCGCGATGGTGGCCGCGGCGGTGACGGGCCTCGCGGACTACACGGAGGTCGACGGCACCGCGCGGAGCCGGGCGACGGTCCACGGCACGATCATGGTGATCACCCTCGTCCTCTACGTGATCTCGCTCGCGATCCGGAGCGGCAACCCGGCCGACCGGCTGCCGGCGATCGTCATCGCCGTCATCGCCTATCTCCTCCTGGCGCTCGGCGCGGCGATCGGCGGCGATCTCGTCTACCTGATCGGGACGCACGTGAACCGGCACGCCTGGCGTGGCGCCGGTGCGAAATGGATCGCGCTCGACCTCGGCGCGCTCCCGGACATCCCCGAGGGCGGGCCGACGAAGCTCCGCGCCGGGATCAACGACCTGGCGGTGATCCGCAACGGCGAGACCATCCTCGCGGTCCACGCCCAGTGTGCCCACGCCGGCGGGCCGCTGGCCGAGGGCACGATCGTGGACGGCCAGATCCAGTGCCCGTGGCACGGATCCCGGTTCCACCTCGCCGACGGCCACGTGTCCCGCGGACCCTCGATGTACGACCAGCCGGCCTACGAGGTTCGCCGAGCCGAGGCCGGCGGCTGGGAGGTGCGGCGGCGCACGGGCTGAGGCCCGTTCGTCGCAGGGTTGCCGCGGACTAGGTATGCCGCCGTAACGACACGGCGCGGCCACGTGCCGTAGGATCGCGGCGCGGGGGTGCGACCCGATCCGAGCGCGCCACATTGGGGGGATACCGATGAGCCACCTGTCCACCACGCTGTCGGTGGATGCGCCCGTCGACGTCGTCTACGACCTGATCGCGGACCCGTCGCGGGCACCCGAATGGCAGACGCTCCTCGCCGAGCTGGGCCCGATCTCCGGCCGGCCCGGCGGCATCGGCTCCAGCTACGTCGGCTACTACCGGGTCGCCGGCCGGAGGCTGTCCGGACGGTTCGTCGTCACCGCCGCGGAGCGACCGAGCCTCCACCAGGTGAACGGCACCACGACCGGCGGCTGGACGCGCTGGACGACGATCATCGAGCCGGAGGGCCGCGGCTCGCGCCTCCAGATCTCGATGGAGTACGAGCTGCCGGGCGAGATCGTCGGGTCGCTCTTCGGGATGCTGACGGGCAACCGGATCGAGCGGGAGTTCCGGCGCTCGTACGAGCAGCTCCGGCGGATCCTGGAGGCCGAGACCGGCGACGCGGGCCCGCCCACGATCCTTCGCATCGTCGAGGACGAGGAGCCCGAAGCCGACCGCGACGGGTTGCGCGCCGAGGCCGCGGTCAGCTGACGACCGACGCCCTCCTCGAGGTTCCCGTCCCGGGTGTCGTCGTCCTCGTCGGACCGGCCGGAGCCGGCAAGTCGACGCTCGCAGCGAGGCTCTTCCGACCCGACGAGATCCTCTCGTCCGATGAGCTGCGCGGCGCGATCCGGGGCGATCCGACGGACCAGTCGATCAGCCGCGTGGCGTTCGGGATCCTCCACCGGGAGCTGATCAAGCGCCTCGCCGACGGTCGCCTCGTCGTGGTCGACGCGACGAACCTCACCCGGGCCGCACGGGCGGCGATCCTCAGCCGGGCCGGCCTCTCCCGGGTGCCGGCGGTGGCCGTCGTCCTCGTCGCACCCGCGGCGGCGGTGCACGCCCGGAACGCCTCGCGCCCCTCCCGGTCCGTCCCTCCGGCGGTCGTGGACCACCAGCTCGAGGCGGCGGCCGCGCTCGGCGACGGCCCGGCGGCGATCACGGCGAGGCTGCTCGCCGAGGGCTTCGCGGGCGTGTCGATCGTGGATGCAGCCTCGTTCGCATCCCTCGACCGCGTGGCGATCGTGAGGCGACCGCGCCGGGCGAGCTGACCGCGTCAGCCGGCCGGCGCGACGGAGCCGCCGGCGATGAGGACGATCGCGACGCCGGCCATGACGATCCCGACGAGATGGCTCCGGGTGACCCGCTCGTGGAGGATCGCCACGGCGAGGATCACCGTCGTCACCGGGTAGAGCGAGCTGAGGGCGGCGGCCACGTCCAGGCGCCCGGCCTGCGTCGCGAGGATGTAGAGGCCGTTGCCGGCGAGGTCGAGGAGCCCGACGGCGACGACCGCCTTGATCACCGGCCGCGGCACGCGCCACGGCCGACGCGCGACGAGGACGATCGCGGCGATCCCGAGGAGCGCCATGAGCTTGATCACCGCGAGCGGCCACGCGACGAGGTGCTCGGGGAACGCCCCGATCGCGATGTTGAAGAAGCCCAGTCCGATTCCGCCGACGATCGCGTACTGGATCCCCGACGGCCGGCCCTCGGGATCCTTGCTGCGCGAGACGAGGATCACGGCCACGAGCGCGGCGGCGATGCCGATCACCACCTCGGCCGGCGGGATGCCGTTGCGCGTGAAGCCGACCACCACCGGCAACGACGCCGCAAGCAGGCCGGTCACCGGGGCGACGACACCCATCCGCCCGACCGCGAGCCCCTGGTACAGCCCGAGGATCCCCGACACCGCGAGGAGCCCGGCGATCCCGGCGAGGAGCAGCGTCGTCGGGCCCGGGAACGGCTCGCGGATCAGCAGGGCCAGGCCGACCATCAGGACGATCCCGATCGCATCAACCCCCATCGCGACGCCGTAGACCGGCGCCCGCCGCCCGGTCCAGCCACCACCGAAGTCGCCGGCACCCCACGCGATCGCCGAGCCGAGACCGAACGCGACGACCGCGAGCCCCGGACCGGCGGGATCAGCCAGGCAGGGCTCCGGCTGCGGCGATGTCGCCCGCGGGGGCGAGATCCAGCGACTGCTGGGTCGGAGGCTCCGACGATGGCACCGGCGCCGGAACGGCGCCCTCGTCGGTCCGCGTCGGGCCGGCGAGCTCCACGACCGCGTCGGCGGCGGCGTGGTAGCGATCCGACGCCGTGAGGTAGATGACCTGGAAGTCGCGGGACATCTCGCGGAGGAGCTCCAGGGCCCGCGTCCCGCGCTCGTCATCGAGGGTCACGAACGGGTCGTCGAAGACCAGCGGCGGCTGGTGGTCGCCGGTCACGAGCCGGAC
>DATBGP010000370.1:0-3081 GCA_036557925.1 Candidatus Limnocylindrales bacterium
CGAGCTGGCTGCGGCCTGGACGACCATCCTGCGACCGCCGGCGATCCTCCGGCGCCTCGAGGACGCCCGACTCGACCTGGCCGACGACGATCGAGATCCCCGGCAGTCCAGCCTGCGGGCGGTCGTGGACGCGAGCCTGGATCTGGTCGCCGAGCCGGCGCCACGGATCTTCGCCCGGCTCGGGGTATTCGCCGGGAGCTTCGACGAGGCCGCCGCCCGCGCGATCAGCGGTGATGAGAACGTGCTACAGGCCCTCCGCCGACTGGCCGATGTGTCGCTCGTCCAGGTCGAAGCCGATCCCGACGGCGAGCCGCGGTTCGACCTGCTGGAGACCGTCCGGGCCGTCGCCCGGGCGCGGCTGGTCGCGGCCGGCGAGGCGGACGACCTCTGGCGGCAACACGCAGCCTGGTACGCGGATCGAGCCGTCGAGCTCGCCGACACGGTGCGAACCACGACCTTCAGCGAGCAGCGTGCCGGCGCCCGACTCGCCGACCCGAACATCGACGTCGCGCTGGACCGCGCCTTGGATCACGGCGACGGCGAGCTGGCGGTGCGACTCGCGGCGGCCCTGGCGACCCGCGCCGTCCAGACCGGCGTCATCCGCAAGCCCCTCGCCCGCCTCCGGGCCGCCATGGAGCTCCCCGTCGCCTCGAGCGGGGTGCGATCCGATGGCCTCAACGCGTCCGTCTCGCTCCGCGCCATGCTCGACGAAACGGACGGCCTCACAGCGGACGCCCGAGCCGCGCTCGCCGAGGCACGGCGCGCTCGCGACGAGATCCGGATCGTCCGGACGTTGATCACGATCGGCAACGTCACCGATGACGCCGCGCCCTACCTGGAAGCCGCGGAGCTTGCCGACACGATCGGGTACGACTGGGGCGCGGCGATCGCCTGGATCAACCTCGCCGAGACGTATCGCCTCGCGGGGCAGACCGACGGGGCCCTGGACGCCTGGGCGAGGTCCGAGGAGGCGTTCGGCCGTCGCGGCGATCGGGTCGGGGTCGCGGGCGTGCTCCTCGGACGCGGCGAGCACGAGATCGCGCTCGGCCGCGTGGCCGAGGGGGTCCGCGATGTCGGTCGCGCGGTGGCGATCTTCCGGACGACGCCCGGGGTGCCGAGCGACGTCACCTGGGCGCTCTCGATCCTGGCGCTCGGTCACGCGCTGGCCGGTGACGAGGAGGTTGCCGGCCGGCTGCTCGCAGAGGCCGCGGATCGCGTCGAAGCCGCCGAGACTGCCGAGCACATCGATTGGCTGCAGGCGGGTTCCGTGGTCCTTGCGGCGCGGCATCCTGTGGTCGCAGCGCGGTGTCTCGGAGCGGTCGAGCGCTCGCTCGAGGAGACCCGTCCGTCCGGGGCGAACCGGGCGATCCTGGATGCGTCAGCCGCCGGGATCGAGCGGCGGATCGGGCGGGCACGCCTGGATCGGGAGCGGGCCGCCGGGCACGACGCCGGCGGTCCGGCGACCTTCGTGGGGGCCGCGAAAGTCGTTCGACGTCTTGCAGGCACGGCTCGTGGCCAGGTCAAGGGACCGTTCGGTTCGCTGTCGTCGCGGGAGGGCGAGATCCTCGCGATGCTCGCCGAGGGCCGGACGGACCGGGACATCGCCGAACGGCTCGGGATCAGCCCGAAGACGGCCAGCGTCCACGTCTCGAACCTCAAGGCCAAGCTCGGCGTCGAGACGCGGGTCGAGGCTGCGCTCTTCGCCCGGGACCGGCTGGGTGCCGGCGAGGGCGAGGCTGCCGGGTCGGGCCCGGCGGGGGAGGGGTCGCGGGGGCGGACCTAAGGAAACCCCCATGGCGACGACGGGACCCCGCAGACGAGCATCGGCCTGCTCGCGCGGGACGATCCCGGAGCGAGCTCGAATGTCACCAGCGGAGGTGGTTCGACATGAAGCTCGTGCGTGCCCGGCTTGCCCGGGCGTCGCTCGTCGGCGCGGTTCTCGGCTCGCTGCTGCTCGGGGGCACCGTGCAACGCGTCGCCGCGGCCAGCTGCATCCCGACCGGAGCCCAGGATCGCGACGGCACGCCGCTGACGGCCAGGGTCGTCAACCCGTCGAAGCCGGTCACGGGCAGGATCGACGCCCGGGGCTGCGAGGTCGGCATCTACTTCAGCCGCGGGACCTCGGGGCTCGTCGTGGGTGCCGAGATCTTCGGCGCTCGCTATTACGGCGTGCTCGTCGACGGCAACGGCCACGACGTGGCTGCCGACGTCCGGGGCTCGTCCATCCACGACATCGGCGAGACCCCGATCACGTCGGACCGCCACGGGCAGGGGATCGCGTATCGCGGGTTCGAGGGCGGGACGGCCCGCGGCACAGCGCTGGGCAACCGAGTCTGGAACTACCAGGAAGCCGGCTTGAACATGACCGGCCCGGGCACGACCGCGACGTTCGTCGGCAACGTGGTTCAGGGTCGCGGCAAGACGGACGTGATCTCGCAGAACGGCATCCAGGTGATCTTCGGGGCGCACGGCGTCGTCCGGGCCAACGCGATCAGCGACCTGCGCTTCCTCGGGCCGAACGTCGGCAACGGGATCCTCGTGGTCGGCGGACCGGCCTACGGCTTCCCCTACACGCGCGACGCCCGGCTCGAGGCGAACGTCATCACCGGGGCCGACGTCGGAATCAACATCTTCGAGGCCGAGGAGGACTTCAGCCCGTCGCCGCAGCCCACCCGAATCGTCGTCGCCCACAACGTCATCCACAACGGCGCCTGGACGAACCACGAGGGCTGGGACGTGGGCGTCGGGATGCAGGTCGGGATCGCCGACTACGCCAACTCCGACGTCATCCGCGGCAACGTCGTCTCCGGGATCGGCTATCACGCCGAAACCTGCGGCGATGCCGGGGTCTGCACGCAGATCCTGACGGACGACTCGATCGATCCCTTCGTCAGCGGCAACGTCCTGCGCTAGCCCCGCCTGGTCGCGGGATGGTCGCTGGACCCCTGGGGGCGGTCCGCCGTCGGCATCGCGCCGGCGGCGGACCCATTCGCGGTCGTGGAGCCCGTCAAACGTCCATGCACCTGTGGGCTGCCCGACGATGGTGAGCGAGCGCACCGCGACCCATGATCCCGGCATGGA
>DATBGP010000371.1:0-5744 GCA_036557925.1 Candidatus Limnocylindrales bacterium
GTCCTGATCGTCGACGAGGTCTGGGACAGCGGCACGACGATCCACGCCGTCGCGGAGCGCGTCCGCCAGGCCGGCGGCATCCCGACGACCGTCGTCCTCCACTACAAGCCCACCCACTCGCAGGTCCCGGGCGCGCCGGACCACCACGCGGTCACGACCGATCGCTGGGTCGTGTATCCGTTCAAGGCCGGCAACTGACCCGGCCTGGCGCGGCGACGCCCTGCCGCGCCCGGCCGCGCCCGGCCGCGCCCGGCCGACATCGTTCTGTCGGGGACTCGCGACGCATCTCGACGCGGAACCCTGACACGTTGTCGAGGTTTGTCGATGAGAATCCCTCTGGTTCGTCGTCTGGATGATCGACCAGGCCGCGAGCCACTGGAGGACCTGTCATGAGCCGGACGCTGATCCTCGTCGGAACCTCGAAGGGCGCCTTCATCCTCGACGGCGGCGGCGACCGCACGGGGTGGGCGATCTCCGGACCGCTCTGCGAGGGCTGGCCCATCCACGATCTCCAGTGGGATCCCGCGACCAATTCGATCTACGCGGGCGGCGGCTCGCCGTGGTTCGGCCCGGCGGTGTTCCGGTCGGACGATCTCGGCAGGACCTGGACGCATTCCTCCGAGGGCATGACGTACGGCGACGACGGCGAGAAGATTCCCTCCGTCTGGAACGTGACGCCGGCCCACGGCTCGATCTACGCGGGCGTCCAGCCCGCCGGGCTGTTCCGGAGCGACGACGGCGGGAAGACCTGGAGTCACGTCTCGGGCCTCCGCGACCATCCGAGCCGCCAGGACCCGGGCTGGTCGCCGGGAGCAGGCGGCCTGATCTGCCACACGATCGTCCCCCACCCCACGGATGCGGACCGGATGTGGGTCGCGATCAGCGCGGTCGGGACGTTCGCGACCGAGGACGGCGGGGCGACCTGGGAAGCCCGCAACCGCGGCGTGCTCGACTGCAACTCGCCGAACCCGTATCCGGAGACCGGGCAGTGCGTCCACAAGCTCGTCATGGCGGCCGGCGAGCCCGAGACCCTCTACCAGCAGAACCACTGCGGCGTCTTCCGCTCCTCCGACGCCGGGCGGACGTGGAGCCAGGTCGACAAGGGGCTGCCCTCCGAGTTCGGCTTCGTCGCCGCGCCGCATCCGCGCGAATCGTCGGCGTTCTGGGTGATCCCGTTGACGCATCCCGAGGAGGGCCGGCTCGCGCCGGACGGCGCCCTGGCGGTCTGGCGGACCCGAGACCGCGGCGACACGTGGGAGCGCCAGTCGAAGGGGCTGCCGCAGGAGGACGCCTACGTCGGCGTCTACCGGGAGGCATTGTCGACGGACCGCGGCGACCCGGCCGGCATCTACTTCGGGACGAGCACCGGACAGCTCTACGGCTCGACGGACGAGGGCTCGTCCTGGAGCCGGATCGCCGACAACCTGCCGCCGATCTGGGGCGTCCAGGCGATCGAGGTCGACTGAGGGCGCGAGATGGCGGTGATCGTCATCCTGCCGCGCTCGCTGGTCTCGTTGATCCCGGGGACGAGCCGCTCCACGGAGGTGGAGGCAACGACCGTCGCCGAAGCCATCGACCGGCTCGACGAGCGGACGCCCGGCCTGCGCAACCGGATCGTCGACAGCGGGCCGGTGATCCGGACGCACATCAACGTCTTCGTGGACGGCGAGCTCGCCCGGCTCGACACCGCGCTCGGGCCGAGCTCGACGATCCATGTGATCCCGGCGGTCTCCGGGGGCTGACCCCCGCGGACACGCTAGCCGGCCCGGCTGAGCTCCCGTGCGAGCGGGTCGAACGAGTCCGAGCGCTCCGCGACCGCGTCCTCGCCGAGGCGCGCGCTCGCGCCCACCGCGGGGGTGTCGCCAACGACTGCGCGCCAGCCGTCGTCGGCGAGCCGCTCGAGCGTCCGGAAGGCGGCCTCGGCGGTCGCCCGGGCGTGCTCGAGGGCCCGCCCGCTGAGCGATCCGGCTTCCATCACGGCCCCGAGGTCGTCCGCGACGATCGCCGTGACCCGCGTGCTGAGGATCGCCCGTCGGTCGGGTCGCTGGCGGATCACCGCGGTCGTCGCGCCACCCGGCTGGACCCCGCCGACCAGGGCCGGCCAGAGCTCCGCGCCCGCGGCGTCGGCCGGACGCGGCTCGTCGAAGACGAGCCCGTGATCGGGCAGGAGCGCTCGTCGGAGCGCGACCTCGGCCGCGGCCCGGGCAACCGGCTCGCTCTCCTCGGTGAGCCAGGGCGTCAGCGCCCCCACGAGGATCTGGTCGTTCGGCAGCCCGTTGCCGCGCGCGATCGCCACCGCGATGAGCTGCAGCGCGAGCGCGCGACCGGCCCGCACGGCCGGGTCCGACGGCACGCCCCGGGCGAGGTCCGGGCCCACGACCAGCGGCCCGGCGCCGATGACGACGTCGACCCCAGCCCGGGCGAGAAGCGCCTGGGCGAAGGCGTGGTCGGCCAGGGCTCGATCCGGCGCGACATGGCCGTCGACGATCTCGACGAGCGGATCGGACCGGGCGACGTCGATCCGCTCGAACCCGGCGACGACGGCGCCCTCGGGCGAGCCGAGCGGCGGCGCGACCATCCCCAGCCGGACGTAGCCGCGACGCTGGGCGGCCGCCTCGTCCAGGGCGCGGCGCAGCCCGCCGAGCGCCCGCTGGCTGCCCGAGGGCGCCTGGTCGAGGTCGTTGCCACCCGACGATCCGGAGCGCGGGCGCCAGACCGGCGCGTCCAGCCCGGCCCGCTGCAGCCGATCGCTCAGCTCCCGGCCGATCGGCACCTCCACGTCGAGCAGGTCCGCGCCGCCGTCGACCGCGACCCGGGCCTCGTCCAGCGCCCCGGCCAGGTCCGGCTCGCCGATCGCCGCTCCGATCCACGGCCGGCGTGGCTCCCCGAGGACGTCGATGAGCTCCGAGCGTGCCGTCCGGTTCGCGTCGATCCGGTCGATCGCCGCCGAGACGAGCCGGTTCGCCTCCTCCTCGGCGATCGCCCGGCGGTCGGGCTCGCGGAGGAGCGCCGCCTCCATCCCGAGATCGACCGCGCCCGAGGCGACGTCGAGAGCCAGCCGCTGGGGATCGAGGTCGTACTCGGCGAGGGCCATCGCGAACGGCAGGACGATCCCGCCGCCGAGCCGGTCCCGGCCCCCCGCGAGGTAGCGATCCACCACGGCCCAGGCGAGCGGCCGCCCGGCGGCATCGAGGCCGCTGATCCCGAACATCCGGAGCAGCGCCCGCTCCCGGCCGACCGTCGTGGAGCCCCGGGCTCGCGCCGTCCACGCCCCGGCGAGCGTCTCGGCGCGCTCCGTCAGGCGGTCGAGCGGTCCGAGGTCGGCGGGCATGCCCGAAGGATGCCTCAGCGCCGCGGCCGGCTGCCGGCCGGTTGCGGGGCGACGGGCCGGACGCCCCGATCTCGCCGGCGCACCCTCGTCAGGCGTCGTCGCCGACGGGCGTGGCGGCCCGCTCCCTCGCCGGCTCGCCGATCCAGACGTGGCCGTCGGCGAACCGTTCGGCCTTCCAGATCGGCGCCCGGGCCTTCGTCTCGTCGATCGCGTAGCGGGCGGCCCGGAACGCGGCATCGCGATGCGGGGCGACCGCGACGATCGCGATGCTGGCTTCGCCGATGCCCACCTCGCCCGTCCGGTGGACGATCGCGAGGCCGGTGACGTCGAACCGCTCGGCGATCTCGTCCGCGATCGTCGCCAGGACACGCAGCGCCATGGACTCGTGGGCCTCGTAGCTCAGCGACTCGACGCTCCGGCCGGCATGCCGCGCCGCCTCGGCCTCCTGCCCGGGTGCCGGCGTCCCCGGGGACGTCCGGGTCCGGCCGAGGAACCCGACGACCGCCCCGTCCTCGTCCGTTGCCAGCCGCGCCTCGAGGTCGGCGAGGATCGTCCCCGCGAACGGTCGATCGGTGATCTCGAGGATCCGCCGGCCGCCAGCCCGGGCTTGGTCGCCGGACCCGCCGCTGACCGGCGGGATGAAGGCGACCTCGTCGCCGTCCTCCAGCGTCGTCGAGACGTCCGCGTAGTCGCCATTCCGGGCGAACCGCACCGACGATCGACCGGGCGCCAGCACCGGATGGCGAGCCGCAACCGCGTTCCAGGCGTCCGCGACGGTCGAACCCCGCGCCAGGTCGAGTGGCACCTCCCGCGTCCCTGCCAGCTCCCGCTGGATCGCGAAGAGGCGGACGCGGATCCGCATCGTCGGCCCCGATTCCGGAGCCGGCGCGTCCGGAGTCGGCGCGTCCGGAGCCTGCGCGTCGGTGCTCGTCTCAGCCACGGAAGCCGGCGATCAGCAGGCCGTCGCCCACCGGCAGGATCGTCGCGTGGAAGCGCGGATCCGCGAGCACGGCCTTGTCGAACGCCGCGAGGGCGTTGGTGCTCTCGTCGTCCGGCGCCGGATGGACGACGCGGCCGCTCCAGAGGACGTTGTCGGCGATCACGAGCGCGCCCGGCGCCAGCCGCGGGACAAGGGCCTCGAGATAGTCGCCGTACTCGGGCTTCAGGGCATCGATGAACACGAGGTCGAAGGGGCCGGCGAGGGCCGGCTCGTCGGCCCGGAACGCTTCCAGCGCCCTGGCGTTGACGACGCTGATCCGCTCGTCGGCGATCCCGGCCTCGCGCCACCACGCCCGCGCCCGGTCCGTCCGGGACGAATCCGGGTCGATCGTCACGATCGTGCCATCGGCCGGCTGGCCGAGCGCCAGCCAGAGCGTCGAGTAGCCGTACGCCGTCCCGACCTCGACGATCCGCCGGCGCCCCGCCGCCAGCGCCTGGAGCACCCGGCCGCTGTCGCGGTCGACGATCGGGATTCGCTCGCCGGCCGCCGTCGAGGCCGCCTCGATCGCCTCCTGGACGGAAGACAGCGGCCGGGCGATCGATTCGACCCAGTCCACCTCTGCCTCGCCCGGCAGCCAGCCCCGATCGAACTTCATCCCGACCTCCGCGCCGAACGAGCCGCCGTCAGACCAGCAGGCCCGCCCCGAAGTACAGCCCGGCGGCGAGGATGGTCCCCGCCGCGATGGTTCCGACGTTGATGTAGAGGAGCCCCGTCGCCGACTCCATCGATCGCGACCGCGCGGTCTGGACCGCCGCCCACGACACGACGAGCGGGAAGATCAGCCCCACGATCAGCCGCAGCCAGACGAACAGGGCCCAGGGTCCCACGAGGACCGTGAACGGGCCGCCGCCACCGGGGCCGGCCCCCGTCGACACCCAGACCGCGAACAGCACGACCTGGAGCGCGACCACGACGAGCAGGGCTCGGGAGATCAGGATCAGCGGCCCTTCGGGCAGCTTCGGCGTCACGAGGTACCAGTGGCCGAGGATCATCGCGGCGAAGACCCCGCCGGTGGCCATCGCGAGGACCGCGAGCTGGAGGAGCAGCGGGATCGCGAAGAGCGTGCCGCCGGCCCACGCGAGGGCGCCGCACACGAGGGTCGCGCCTGCGGCGACCAGCGCCGCGCCGGCGAGGGCCGGCGCGCGGCGGCCCCGGGCCAGGGCGATGGCGTAGAGGGCGGCGAGGACGCAGAAGGCCGCGAGGGCGATCCGACGCGGCTCGTCGAAGGCCGGATCGATCCGGATGACCGAGGCGGCTGTCGGGGCCGGCAGCGCCTGGTCCGAGAGATAGGCGAGGACCCCCAGGACCACCGAGCAGAACGCGGTGAAGGCCAGGAACCCCCGCGTCGCCTCGGTCCGGAGCCGGGCGACGACAACCGCGACGAACGAGCCGATCGCAAGGCCGGTCAGCACC
>DATBGP010000372.1:0-5307 GCA_036557925.1 Candidatus Limnocylindrales bacterium
TCGAGCGTCGGCTTGGGGGCCTTGATCCGCTCGACCAGCGCCCGCCAGCCGTCGAGGTCCGGCACGGCATCGGGATCGCCCAGGCCGAGGTCGCGCACCAGCAGCCGCCCGAACCCGAACGACTCGAACTGGAGCGGCACCTCGTAGATCGTCTCGGCCGTCGCGGCCGGGATGACGGCCTCGACGTCGACGTCGGTGAACAGCGCGATCTTCTCGCGGATCTCGTCGGGCACCTCGTGGTCAGAGCGCAGGACGATGACGTCCGGCTGGATGCCGATCCCTCGGAGCTCCTTGACCGAGTGCTGGGTCGGCTTCGTCTTGAGCTCGCCCGTCGCCGCCAGCTCGGGCAGCAGCGTGACGTGGACGTAGAGCACGTTCGACCGGCCGACGTCCTTCCGCATCTGGCGGATGGCCTCGAGGAACGGCAGGCTCTCGATGTCGCCGACCGTGCCGCCGACCTCGACGATCACGACGTCCGGGTCACCGTCGCGGGCGACGCGCGTGATCCGCTCCTTGATCTCGTTCGTGATGTGGGGGATGACCTGGACCGTGCCGCCGAGGTAGTCGCCGCGGCGCTCCTTCGCGATCACGGCCTGGTAGATCCGGCCGGTCGTCACATTGGAGAGCTGGGTCAGGTTCTCGTCGATGAACCGCTCGTAGTGGCCGAGGTCGAGGTCCGTCTCGGCCCCGTCGTCCGTGACGAAGACCTCGCCGTGCTGGTACGGCGACATCGTCCCGGGGTCCACGTTGATGTACGGATCGAGCTTGAGGATGGAGACGCGGAGGCCCCGCGCCTTGAGCAGCCGGCCGATGCTGGCGGCGGTGATGCCCTTGCCCAGAGAGGAGGTGACGCCTCCGGTCACAAAGACATACTTCGCCATGGGTCAGGTCCTCCGGGGGTTTTTCCAATGCTATCGAAACGGCCTGCGCGGGGCAAGACGCGGACCTCACCCGGACCGCTGTCCGCGGTCGCAGAGCCGGAACGAGCCGCCGGTGCCGCGGTAGTCGAAGGTCCTGCCGCCCGCCTCGACGAGGACCCGGTAGCCGTCGACCCGGACCTGTGGATAGGTCATGCCGGGCAGCGGGCAACCCAGCCCGCGGTCGGGGAAGGTCACCGCCTCGGCGGACACGATCGTCACCCGGTCGATCGCGACGCCCGCGCGGCGAGCCGCGTCGGCGACGACCGGATCGACGATCGAGGCGGGCAAGGGCGCGGCCGCCGGCGTCGCCTCGCCGGGACCCTCCACGTCCGGCCGCCCGGAGCGATCCGACATGCTTCGCCTCCGTCGTGCATGCGGAAGGGCCGCCCTCGCGGGCGGCCCTTCCGGATTCGGCTGGCCGGGGTCCGGCTCAGTGGGTGACTGTCAGGACCTGGACCTTCTGGGACGTGCCCGCGGTGACGTCGGACGTCATCGAGGCCACCGACCGGTAGGTTCCGGCCTTCTTCGCCCAGAGATCGAACGGGATGGTGACGCTGCCGCCGGGCGTCGGCGGATCGGTCAGGACCACGTACTCGCTGCCGTTGGCAGGAGCCGTGGCCAGGCTCTGGCCGCTGGAGCCGTCGCGGTTCTCCGCTCCCCAGCCCTGGCCGGAGTCCGGGTCGCCCGAGGCGGCGTTGCCGCCGGTGGTCGTCCCGGCGTTGTACGAGAACGTGATCTGCTCGCTCTCGGGACCCGCGCCGGCGGCGCCGCCCGAGATCTGGATCCAGACCTCGAACGTGTGTGTCGTCGCGTTGCCGAAGTTCTTCACCCCGGCCCAGTCCACGACGATCCAGTTGTTGTCGCCGTCGCCCAGGACGCCGATCCGGATCGCTCCGGCACCGGTGCTGGACGGGTTCAGGTCGCTCCAGAGGGGCGACAGGACGTTGTTCGGGCGAGCCGGGTTCGGGAAGTGCTGGGGCGTGAAGACGATGTCCGCGCTCGCGCCGCCGCCGACGACCACGTAGCCGTTGGAGACCACGCCGACCGAGGTGTACGACTCCCGGCCGTAGAAGAACGCGGGCACGGTGAAGTTCGTGATCGTGTCGTCGCCGACGCCGGCGATGGGCGCGATCCCGAACGAGGCGAGGGCCAGGTAGCCGCCGGCCGGCCCGGTGCCCGGCGTGATTGCGGTGACCTGCGGCGGGATGGTCGGGCTGAGCGGGCCGCTCCACTGGACGCCGTCACCTGCGCCGATGACGGAGCCGGGGGCTCCGACGTTCACGTAGTTCAGGGCCTTGCCGGTCTTCGCCTGCTGGGTGATCGACAGGTCGACGTTGGCCGTGACGGGGTTGTTGTTCGTCACGGTCGACGTACAGTGCGAGAGCTCCTTCGACGCCACGGTGGACGGCGAGCAGGAGTTCGTCAGGGAGACGCTCGCCTGCTTCCGGACGAACGCCACCGGGATGTGGACGGTGTTGCCGCCGGCGACCGGCACGAGATCGATCGCGCCGAAGTACTGGCCGTCGGCCACCTCGGGCGCGCTGATCGTGACCGGGAACGTCAGCGTCCCGTTCTTCGCGACATGCAGGTTCTGGTTCTTCTTGCCGACGGTGATCGTCACGCCTGCCGGCTGGGTGATGTGAACCTTGAGCGTCTGGGCCTTGCCGGAGACGTTGATCGCGGTTCGCTGGGTCGAGATCGAGCCCGCCATCGTCGGAGCGTTGATGCTCGCCAGGTTCAGGTCGATCCGATGGAGGGCGTCGGTGCCGGCGCCGACGAAGTCGGCGTAGGTCTCGTTGAAGACGAGGGTCGGGTTGACGGCGCGGTCAGCCCGGATCGAGCCGGCGCCCATGTCGAACGGCGTGGCCGGGGTGACCTCGTCCTCCTTGACGACGGTCTGGACCGACGACGTCATCAGGGCCGACTTGATCTCCTCGGGCGTCCACGACGGATGGGCCGCCTTCACCAGCGCCGAGACGCCGGCCGCATGCGGGCTCGACATCGAGGTGCCGGCGATGGCCATGTAGAGGTTGCCCGCCGGGCCGTTGTCGGCCGTCGTCTGGTCGGGCTGTGGGGTGGTCCCGGCGAGGACCTGGACACCGGGCGCGGTGACGTCCGGCTTGATCCAGTCACCCAGCGGGCCGCGCGAGGAGAAGGCAGCCATCTCGTCGGCGAGACCGGGCTGGGCAACGCCCTGGGCCCACGTGGCCATGACGTTCGTGTGGCCGGTGACGAACGCGAGGAGCGCCGTCGAGGGGCCGTTGACGTGGATGGCCGGCAGGTAGTGGTTGTCGGTCTCCACGTCCTGGTTGATCGGGTTGTAGAGGATCATCCCGGCCGCGCCGCCCGCGAGGACCCGGCGGCCCTTGTCGATGCGGCCGTTGGTGCCGCGCTGGCACATCACGATCTTGCCGGTCGCGGTGCCCGCGGCCAGGGTCGACTGGCACAGGGCGTCCTCGCCGGGAAGGGTCTGGGCCAGGACGACCGGCGTCGGCGCCGAGATCCCGCTCGTGATGGTGACGCCGGGCATGTCGAACGACGCGCCGCCGTCGGCGGTGAGATGGAGGGTGGATCCGAACTTCCGCGGCCCGGTCGAGGCGCCGACCGTGGTGACCCACGGCCCGCCGTGATCGGAGGTCGCTGCGCCGGGGCCGCTGTTGCCGGCCGAGGCATTGACGGAGATCCCCGCGTTGGTCGCATCGAGGAAGGCGAGCTCCACCGGATCGGTGTACGGGTTCGCCCCGCCCGAGATCGAGAAGTTGATGACGTTCACGCCGTCGGCGATGGCCTGCTGGACGGCCGAGACGGAGTCGGACGCGAAGCAGCCGGTCGACAGGCAGACGCGGTACTGGATCACGCGGGCACCGGGCGCGATGCCGCAGACCGGTCCGCGCTGGACGCCGTAGAGGATCGCCGAGGTGACGCAGTCGCCGGCCGCGGTCGTCGTCGTGTGGGTCCCGTGACCCTCCGAGTCGCGCGCCGAGCACTGGTCCGTCGTGTCGTTGCAGAACTCCTGGCCGTCGGAGCCGTGGACCGCCATGTAGGTCGCGGTCTTCGCGTAGGCGCCGATCAGCTTGTTGTTGCACGTGAACGTCGGGCCGAGGTGGGCCACGTCCGTGCCGTCGCCGAACTGGCAGGCCTTGAGGCCGCCGGCCGGCGTGCCGAGGCTGCCCGGCGCGAGCATCGGGTGCTCGGGCCAGACGCCCGTGTCGATCACGCCGACGACGACGTTGCTCGCGGCGTTGGCGGAGCCGCCGAGGGTCGGCCAGACGGTCGTCGCGCCGATGAACGAGGTGTTGTCGTCGAGCGGGTGCTCCAGCGTGTCCTCCTGGACCGCGGCGATCCCGTCGGTCCGGAGCAGCTCGTCGATCTGGTTTGCCGGCACGCTCGCTTCGACGCCGCCGAAGGCGTTCGCGTACGTGAAGCGGACCTGCAGCCCGGGAGCGGCCGCCTTCGCCCGCTTCGTGAGCGTGGTCGAGAGGTCGCTCACGTAGGACTGGTAGTCGCCGACCGCGGCGGCATTGGCCTTGAGCGACTTGCCGGTCACCCGCGGGCTCGTCGCCGCGAGGCCGTCGACGCCGCCGGTGTAGGACGCGGCGACGTCGTAGTCGTACTTGATCATCACGTTGACGCGGGTCGCGTCCTTCCGGCCGAGCAGGGCCGGGTCCGTCCGGGCGAGCGCGCCGGACGTCGACTTGGCGCCGACGAACGTCGACACGGGTTCGAGGGGCTGTGCCGTGAATCGCGATGGATCCGCTGCGGACACGGCACCCGCGGCGAAGAGCTGGGTAGCGAGCAGGCATGCGCTACCGAGGACAGCGGCGAACCGCCTCATAGGGGCGACCTCCTCCAGGCGTGGGGGTTGCTGGATCGGCTCGAGACGTCCTCCCTGACGTCAAGACCGCGCGGAAGTGGAGTCCGAGCGTACGCCGCTCCGCAATGCAAATTCAATTCCAAAACGGGTCGTAGGACGATTTGCAATGGTGCCCGGGCGCACCGCCGCTCGGCGAGCGATGCCGGACGGGATCCAGCCGGCCTGGATCCGTCCGCGGCGTTCCCGGGGTGGGTACCCGGCGGAGCTCCGGCGGCGCAGGGTCAGGCTCGGGACGATGAGCCGGCCCGGAGCGGGAGCGTGCCGCGTGTGATCAGGACGCCGGCGACGATCACCACCCCGCCGACGACCTGGCCGAATCGGATCGGCTCGGCGAGGAAGACGGCCGCGAGGACCACGGCCAGGGCCGGGACGAGGAACTGGTACGCCGACGTCCGGGTGGGCCCGATGACCTTCACGCCGTTCTGGACGACGACGTTCGAGACGCCGGCGGCGAGGAAGCCAGAGTACAGCACCGCCCCGATGACCTCCGGCGGGATCGACGTCAGCCCGGAC
>DATBGP010000373.1:0-8908 GCA_036557925.1 Candidatus Limnocylindrales bacterium
GGTGGTCGGAGATCCCTCGGCATCGGTCATCGTCGATCGCGGCGAACCGCGCTCGGAGGGTAGGTCCCGCGGGAGCGCCGACCCAAGGGCGCCGGCACTCCGCGGCAGCGCGCGCCCGCACGCTCGCGGCGCCTTCGACCGAAGACCTAGCGGAGGCCCATCCGGTGGCGGACCTCGTCCATCGTCGCGGCGGCCCGCGGGGCCAGCCGATCGGCGCCGGCCTCGAGGATCCCGTCGATCTCCGCCGGGTTCGCCATCAGCTCGGCATAGCGCTCCCGCGCGGGCGCGTAGTGCCGGACGATCCGATCGGCGAGGAGCTTCTTCATGTCGACGCAGCCCGTTCGGGCGGTTCGCTCGCCGTCCCAGAGCTCCTCGTAGTCGTCGCCGAAGAACGGCTGGAGCTGGCAGACGTTGCAGACCTCCGGCCGCCCCGGGTCGGTCCGCTTGATCCGCTTCGTGTCGGTGACCATCGACATCACCTGGCGCCGGATCAGGTCGGGCTCGCCGAGGATGTCGATGGTGTTGCCCACCGACTTGCTCATCTTCCGGACGCCGTCGGTCCCGAGGACGACCGGCGCCTGGGTGTAGACCGCCTGCGGCTCGGGGAACGTCTCGCCGTAGCGGCGGTTGAACGCCCGGACGATCTCGCGCGACAGCTCCAGGTGGGCCGCCTGGTCCTTGCCGACCGGCACGAGCGACGCCTTGTAGATGACGATGTCCGCGGCCTGGAGGACCGGGTAGGTCAGGAGCCCGTGGTTCACGTCGTCGGGCTGCTGGGCGACCTTCTCCTTGTACGTCGGCGTCCGCTCCAGCCACGAGACCGGCGTCACCGTCGCCAGGAGCCAGGCCAGCTCGGTGTGCTCGGGCCGGTGGCTCTGGACGAAGAGCGTGCACTGCTCGGGATCGAGGCCGAGGGCGAGGAGGCCGGCGGCCATCTCCCGGGTCCGCGCCCGCAGCAGGTCCGCATCGTGGGTGCTGGTGAGCGCGTGGTAGTCGACGATGCAGTAGATCGCCTCGTACTGCGACTGCAGCGCGACGTAGTTCCGGATCGCGCCGAGGTCGTTGCCCAGGTGGACGATCCCGGACGGCTGGATGCCCGAGAAGATCCGCGGTCGCGGCCCGTCCGCCTCGGGGTTCGGGGCAGGCACCGGCGCCGGCGCGAGGTCGGTGGTCATGGGCGGCGAGTGTAGCCGAGGGCTGCTCGATCAGCCGATCGGCGCGGGAGGGATTGACGACAGGTCCGGGCCGCCGTAGCGTCCGGTCCATCGTTCCGAGGAGGGCGCTGCGCCGTCCGCCAGGAAGGAGGGATGCCTCCGCCGAGCTGTCGAGTCTCCAGGACCCCCAGGCCTGGCGGACCGTCACCACCAGGCGCCGTCCTTTCGTGCATGAGGAGCCCACCTTGGCCACGATGTCAGCGACCGCGCGCCCCGCGTATCGCCTCCCGTTCGTGATCTCCGCGTCCGCCGCGGGCACGATCATCGAGTGGTACGACTTCTACCTGTACGGCGTCCTCGCCGCGTTCTTCTCGACGCAGTTCTTCCCGAAGGGCAACGAGACGGCCGCCCTGCTCGCCTCCCTGGCGACGTTCGGCGCGGGCTTCGCCGTCCGCCCGTTCGGGGCTGCCTTCTTCGGCCGGCTCGGTGACCTGACCGGCCGCAAGTTCACGTTCCTTCTGACGATCACGATCATGGGCCTGTCGACCGCCCTCGTCGGCGTCCTGCCGACGTACGCGCAGATCGGCATCCTGGCCCCGATCATCCTGGTCATCCTCCGGCTCGCCCAGGGCCTCGCGCTTGGCGGCGAGTACGGCGGAGCTGCGATCTACGTCGCCGAGCACAGCCCGGACAAGGCTCGCGGCGGCAACACGAGCTGGATCCAGACGACCGCGACCCTCGGGCTGCTGCTGGCCCTGGTCATCATCGGCATCACCCGGGGGTCGATGACCGCGGAGCAGTTCACGGATTACGGCTGGCGAATCCCGTTCATCCTGTCGATCGTCCTGGTGGCGATCGCCCTGTACATCCGGCTCCGCCTCGCGGAGACACCACTCTTCAGCCGCCTCAAGGCATCCGGCAAGTCGTCGACCGCGCCGTGGCGCGACAGCCTGGGCGACTCGGCGAACCGGCGGCTCATCCTCCTCGCCCTGCTCGGGGCGACCGCCGGCCAGGCCGTGGTCTGGTACCAGGGCCAGTTCCAGTCGCTGTTCTTCATGCAGACCGTGCTCGGCGTGAAGTACGTCGACGCCTACCTGATCGTCGGAGCCGCGATCGTCCTGGCGACGCCCTTCTTCGTTCTGTTCGGGCGCCTGTCCGACCGGATCGGGCGCAAGCCGATCATCCTGGGCGGCTGCCTGATCGCGGCCATCACCTACTACCCGATCTACAACCTGATGACGCAGTTCGCCCATCCCCAGGGCACGTTCAGCAGCACGGCCGGCAAGTTCGTCGGCGCGGACGGGACGACGGCTGCCGTCGCCCAACCGGAGATCGTGCCGCTCATCGCCCTGGTCTGGATCCAGGTGGTCTTCGTCACGATGGTCTACGGGCCGATCGCCGCGTTCCTCGTCGAGTTCTTCCCGGCGCGGATCCGGTACACGTCCCTGTCCATCCCGTACCACATCGGGAACGGCTGGTTCGGCGGCTTCCTGCCGCTGATCGCGGCCTACCTTCTGACCGCGACGGGCAACCTGTATGCCGGGCTTGTCTACCCGATCGTCGTCGCGTTGATCACGGTCATCGTCGGCGGCCTGTGGATCCGCGAATCGCGGCACGTCCGGATCTGGGACGAAGTCGGCGGGGAGGAGGCGGAGGCCGAATGGTCCGCTCCGCCTGCCGTCAGCGAGCCGGCCACCTGAGCAAGCGGTCCGGCCGATGCCGTCGCCGGACCGAGTCGTCCACATCCGTCCCGCAACGGGACGCGCCGGAGGCTTCCCTCCGGCGCGTCGCCGCGTGATCCGCCGGGTACCATTCCGCGCGATGAGGACGCCTTCACCCGCTCGGTCATGACCCTCGCGCCGCTTCGGGTCGCGCTGCTGGGTGCGGGCACGGTCGGTCGGGAGGTGGCGCAGGCCCTGCTGGACCGGTCCGCCGAGCTCCTCCCCGCGGACGGGTCCGCGCTGGTCCTCACCGGGATCGCCGTCCGCGACCTGGATCGCGCCCGCAGCGCCGGGCTCCCGGCGGACCTCCTCACGGACGCCCCCGCCCATCTCGTCGCATCGGCCGACACCGACGTGATCGTGGAGCTGATGGGCGGCGACGAGCCCGCCAGGACCCTGATCTCGGCCGCCCTGGCTTCGGGCAAGGCCGTCGTGACGGCGAACAAGCACGTCATCGCCCATCACGGCCCGGCCCTCGAGGACCTCGCCAGACGCTCCGATGCGGCGCTCCGGTTCGAGGCGGCGGTCGGTGGCGGGATCCCGATCCTGGGCCCGCTCGCCACGGACCTCTTCGCCAACCGGATCGGGCGGGTCCGCGGCATCGTGAACGGGACGACGAACTTCATCCTCAGCGCGATGACCGACGAGGGACGGGCCTATGCCGATGCCCTCGCCGCCGCCCAGGCAGCGGGCTACGCCGAGGCCGATCCGAGCGGCGACGTCGAGGGCCATGACGCAGTGAACAAGCTCGTGATCCTTGCCCGGCTGGCGTTCGGCCGGTGGATCGACGCGGCGTCCGTCGCGACCGTGCCCGAGACGCCCCCCGGCGCGGGTTCGCCCGGGATCACCGGCGTGACCGCTGCCGATCTCGCCGCGGCTCGCGCGGCCGGCCAGGTCGTGAAGCTGGTGGCCGACGCGCACCGTGACGGCGACCGGATCGCGGCCTCGGTCCTCCCGACGTTCGTGGACGCCGACTCGCCGCTCGGCGGGACGCCGGGCGTCCTCAACCGGATCGAGGTGGAGGCCACGCCGCTTGGTACCGTCGCGTTCAGTGGCCCCGGCGCCGGCGGACCGGCGACATCGAGCGCCATCCTCGGCGACCTCGTCGCGCTCGCCCGCGGCCTCGGCAGCACCTGGGCAGGTCTGCCCGCGGCGACGGTCGCGGAGCCGGCCGTGGTCACGCCGGCGCCGGCGGTGTCGGACGGCGAGACGGCCGCGCCGACCGCCGCCGCGGCCACGCGATGACGCCGCCGTCCGCGCTCGGCCGCGCGCGGCCGAGCCTCGTCGATCGCTACCGGCCCTTCCTGCCGGTGACGGACGCGACCCCCGACGTGAGTCTCGGCGAGGGCTTCACGCCGCTCGTCCGGGCCCGCCGGATCGGCGCCAGGCTCGGCCTGCACGACCTGCACCTGAAGGTCGAGGGCCAGAACCCGACCGGCTCGTTCAAGGACCGGGGCATGGTCGTTGCCGTCGCGAAGGCCGTGGAAGACGGCGCCCGGGCGATCATCTGCGCGTCGACGGGCAACACGTCGGCCTCGGCGGCCGCGTACGGCGCGGCCCATGGGCTCGAGGTCGTCGTCGTCCTGCCCGCCGGCAAGATCGCGATGGGGAAGCTCCTCCAGGCGATCGTCGCGGGCGCCCGGGTCATCTCGGTCGACGGCAACTTCGATGCCGCCCTGCGGGTCGTCCGGGCCCTCGCCGAGCAGGACGACCATCCGGTGACGCTCGTGAACTCCGTGAACCCCTACCGCCTCGAAGGCCAGAAGACCGCCGCCTTCGAGATCTGCGACGACCTGGGACGGGCCCCGGACGTCCTCGCGATCCCGGTCGGCAACGCCGGCAACATCAGCGCCTACTGGGCCGGGTTCCGGGAGTACGCCTCGGCCGGCGCCGTGACCGCGACGCCGGCGATGCTCGGGTTCCAGGCGGCGGGCGCGGCGCCGCTCGTGCTCGGACGGCCCGTCGAGGAGCCGGAGACGATCGCGACCGCGATCCGGATCGGCAACCCGGCGTCGTGGGAGCGGGCGATCGCGGCGCGGGACGAGAGCGGCGGGCGGATCGAGGCCGTGTCGGACGACGAGATCCTCGCGGCCTGGCGGGCGCTGGCCGAGGAGGAGGGGATCTTCTGCGAGCCGTCCTCGGCGGCGAGCGTCGCCGGGGTGGCGAGGCTGGCGGAGAGCGGGGACCTTCCCGCCGACGCGACCGTCGTGTGCGTCCTGACCGGCACGGGGCTCAAGGATCCGACGACGGCCGAGGGGGTCGTCGCGGAGCGTCAGACCCTCCATGCCGAGCCGACGGTCGGCAGCGTGGCGGTCGCATTGGGATGGTGACGGCCGGATGGTGACGAACTGGCTCGCCGAGCTCGATGGCCGTCGCGTGGTCGTCGAGGTGCCGGCCACGAGCGCGAACCTCGGCGCGGGCTACGACTGCCTCGGCGTCGCGCTCGGGCTGACGAACCGGGTCGAGGTCGAGGTCCGGGGCTGGAGCCGGGGCGAGGTGGACCTGACCGTCGACGGAGAGGGCGCCGACGAGCTGGCCGCCGACCGGTCGAACCGCTGCGTGCAGGGGATCGAGGCGGCCTTGCGCGAGGTCCGGGGGGAGCTGCCCGACGGCGTCGGCTGGCGGGTGGAGATGCACAACGAGATCCCGCTCGCCCGCGGGCTCGGGTCGTCCGCCGCGGCCACCGTGGCGGGGCTCGTCGCGGGCAATGCGCTGCTCGGCGAGCCGCTGACGCAGGCCGACCTCCTCCGGCTCGCGACCGCGATCGAGGGCCATCCGGACAACGCGACCGCCGCGCTCCTCGGCGGCTTCACGGCATGCGCCATCGTGGGCGAGGCCGTCGAGGCGGTCCGGTTCGATGCGCCGCGCGATCTGCGGGCCGTGCTGTTCATCCCGGAGCTGCGCCTCTCGACGACCGAGATGCGGTCGGCCCTGCCCGCAACCGTCCCCCTCGAGGACGCGGTCGCCAACCTCACCCGCGTCGCGATCGGCGTGGCGGGGATGGCCACCGGCCGGTTCGACCTCCTGCGGGTCCTGACCGTGGACCGCCTCCACGAGCCGTATCGCGCGGCGGTGTTCCCGCAGCTGCCGCGGCTCGTCGAGGCCGCGCGCGAGGCCGGGGCGATCGGGGCCTGCCTGTCGGGAGCAGGATCGACCGTCCTCGCCTTCTCGGACAGCGTCCGGACGATCACCCGGATCGAGGCGGCGTTCAGCGCCGCCGCCGCCGACACCGACCTGGCTGGCTCCCTGACGGTCGTCTCGCCGCGGAACCTCGGCGCGCAGGTCCTCCAGCGCGGCTGAGCCGGAGAGATCGCGGTGCGACCGGACACCGCGCTGGCAGGTCGAGTCCGGTCGAGGGCGGTCCGGACCCGTTGACGCCCGGTCCAGAGTCGAGGCGTGGACGGACTCATCCAGTCGGTCGGCTCGGGGATCAGCGGACTGGTCGTCGGCTCGTTCACGTTCATCGGCCAGACGCTCCGCGGGATGATCTTCGCGCTCGACCATGCCCTGCCCGGCGGCCTCCTCGCCGGCGTCGTGTTCGTGGTGCTCTGCGTCTCCGCCTGGCAGCTGGCCCGGCGCTAGGCCGCGACCCTCAGGTCCGCCGCGTCCCTCAGGTCCCGCCGCCCTCCTCCGGTCCGGCTGCCTCATCGCCGGCGCGGATCGTCCCGCCCTGCACCGGCGGCGTCCACGACCGGTCGCTGTAGCGCTGCTGGCGGCGGACGAGGTCCGAGGTCCGGTCCTGCTCGAACCGCGCGAGCTCCAGCTCGTGGGCCCGCTCGTCCTCCTCCAGCTCCGCCGCCGTCGCCGGCGGCGCCGCCGGGCTGTCGTTCCCTTCGTCCGACGCACCGAGGAGCCGGCGCAGGAAGCCCACCTCAGGCCTCGATCGGGCTCGGCGTGTGGCCCCGGATGAACGTCACCGTCTCCTCCCAGGCGGCCGTGCTCGCATCGGCGAAGTCCGCGGCCTTCCGATCGAAGAAGCTGTGGGGCGCTCCGTCGTAGCCGACGAGGCGATGCGGCACGTCCGCGCCGGTCAGCGCCGCCTCGAACGCCTCGATCTTCTCGGGCGGGATCGCGGCATCCGCGCCGCCGAACAGCCCCAGGATCGGGTTCCGCATCTCGCCCGCGAGGTCGGCCGGCGCGGGGATGTCGGCCCGCCCCGGCCCGACCGGGACGCCGTAGAACCCGATGGCGCCCGCGAGCTCCAGGCCCATCGTCGCGGTCAGGAAGGCCAGCCGGCCGCCGAAGCAGAACCCCACCGTGAACAGCGCCTCGACGCGCCGCTCGTCGTCCATCCGGAGGTGATCCGCGGCCGCCCGGATGTCGGCCTGGAGACCGGCCCAGGTGACCTGCTCGACATGGGGCATGTGGTCGAAGTCGTCGCCGCGCCGGGAGAGCCCGGCCGTCCGGCCGAGGAAGTCGAACGCGAGGGCGTCGACGCCGTGCTCCGCGAACCGCAGCGCCAGCTCCTCGTAGTAGGGGTGGAGCCCGCGGACGTCGGGAATGATCACGATCCCGGCCCCGTCCGACGTCGCGGCCCGGGCCCGGAAGGCCCGGAAGCGGTTGCCGTCGGCGGCCTCGAGGGTGAGCTCGGCCGAGTCGAGGGCGCCGCCGGCGATCGGCGCGATCGGCGGATGCGAGTCGAGATCGAAGCACATGCGGCCAGCTACCTCCGCGCGAAGGCTACTGCGGGCGTCCGGAGCGCGCCGGACCGGGCGGTAGAATGGCCCGATGCCTGTCGCGCCGCTCGTCGTCCAGAAGTTCGGGGGGTCGAGCCTCGCCGACGCAGACCGGATCCGCCGCGTCGCCCGGCGCATCGCGCGGGAGCGGGCGTCGGGCTCGGACCTGGTCGTCGTCGTCTCGGCGATGGGCGATGCGACCGACGAGCTCCTCGGCCTCGCGGCGGCGATCACGGAGCAGCCCGACGAGCGGGAGCTCGACATGCTCCTCGCGACCGGCGAGCACCAGAGCGCCACGCTCGTCTCGATGGCCCTCCACGCGCTCGGCGTGCCGGCGATCAGCCTGAGCGGGCCGCAGGCCGGGATCACCACCGACGGCCGCTACGGCCGGGCCCGGATCGCCTCGATCGAGCCGGAGCGGGTCCGCCGTGAGCTGAGCGACGGCAAGGTCGTGATCGTGGCCGGGTTCCAGGGCCGGGCCGAGGGCGAGGACGCCGCCGACGCCGACATCACGACGCTCGGCCGGGGCGGCAGCGACACGACCGCCGTGGCCCTCGCGGCCCGCCTCCACGCGACGCGCTGCCAGATCTTCACGGACGTCCGCGGCATCTACACCGCCGACCCGCGGATCGTCGCCGACGCCCGGCAGCTGCCGATCATCGGCTACGAGGAGATGCTCGAGCTTGCCCACCAGGGCGCCCAGGTCATGCAGACGCGCGCCGTCGAGCTCGGCTGGGTGAACGACGTCGTCATCGAGGTCCTCAGCTCGTTCGAGGACGCTCCCGGTACGCTGATCAAGGAGGACCCGCTCGTGGAGCAGCGGAACAAGGTCCGTGGCCTCGCCCACGATCGGAACGTCGCGAAGATCACCCTCGTCGAGGTGCCGGATCGGCCCGGCGTCGCCGCCCACGTTTTCGGCCCGCTGGCCGAGGCCGGGATCAACGTCGACATGATCGTCCAGAACATCGGCCACGGCGGCGCGACCGACCTCAGCTTCACGATCCCACGCGTGGAGCTGGCGAAGGCGAAGCGGATCCTCGAGCCGGTCGCGCGCGACCTCGGCTTCCGGGAGCTCACGACCGACTCGTCGGTCGCGAAGGTCTCGATCGTCGGCGCCGGCATCCAGAACGCGCCCGGGTACGCCGCCCGGATGTTCGGCACGCTCGCAGACGCCGGCGTGAACATCGAGATGATCTCGACCTCGGAGATCCGGATCACGACGATCATCGCCGAGGATCGCGTCGAGGAGGCCGTGCGGGCGCTCCACGCCGCGTTCGCGCTCGAGCAGCCCGAGACCGTGGAGACCGCCGGCGCCACCGCCGGCTGAGCGGTTGACCCCGGTCGCCCCCGCGCCGGC
>DATBGP010000374.1:0-3565 GCA_036557925.1 Candidatus Limnocylindrales bacterium
GCGCGGCGAGGTGTTCCGGATCTGAATCACGAACGCCCCGGCTCGGACCGGGGCGTTCGATCTGGGGGCCGCGGGAGCGTGGGTCTGGGCCGCCACGCTCGACCGCGAGTCGGTTGGTCTCGGCGAGCTCAGTCGGGCTTCACCTGGCGGAAGCAATCGGAGCAGTAGACCGGCCGGTCCATCCGCGGCTTGAAGGGGACCTGAGCCTGGTTCCCGCACGATGAGCAGATCACGGCGAAGTACTCGCGGGCGACGCGGTCGTCACCTCGCTCGTAGCCGCGCGGCCCACCGATGTCCCGCACGTCGTAGCCGGCCTCCCGACTGGCCCGGCGGCTCGCGCGACAGCTCGCGCACCGCTTGGGGTCCGACGCGAACCCCTTCTGTGCGTAGTACTCCTGGTCCGCTGCCGAGTGGATGAACTCCACGCCGCAGTCGACACAGTTCAACTGTCGATCCGCGTAGGTCACGAAACCTTCCTCTCCTCTGGGCGGCTGTCCCCCGCGGGCCTGACGAAGGCGGCCACAACGGCAGACGGGATGGGTGCGTCGGGTCGGAAGGCCGGCGCCGCGTGTTCCAGGTGCCGTTATGGAGTCCCTGTGTCGGGCGCACGGGTTGATGACGGGGGGACCATACACCGCGCGTGCGAATCCGGCCTTGCAGGGCGTTGCCGGCCGGTGTCGAACGCGTGACGAACGGGCGGCGCGCTCCTGGCAGCGGCTGCGCGGGTCGCCTGATCCCGGGGCCCGCGGGCCGTGTGAACGCGGCCGGCGAGGCGGCTCCGAGCCCGGTCTGCGTGCCATCCGACCTGTCACAATGGCCTGCGAGTGTCGTGGCGGCGAGCGAGGGCCAGGGGGCGCCTCGCTCGCACCGATCGGCGGGACGAGGCCCCGGACGACGGTGATCCACCCGCCTCGTGTCGTCGCCCTGGGAAGGGACAGGAGGCCAGCCCCACCGGATGCTCCGACTTCTCCATACCGCCGACGTCCATCTCGGCGCCCGTCATGCCGATCTGGGCGAGCAGGCGGCCGCCCAGCGCGAGCGGCAGTTCGCCGCCTTCCGCGCGACGGTCGACCTCGCGATCGCGGAACGGGTGGACGTCTTCCTGATCGCCGGGGACCTCTTCGATTCGAACACGCAGCCGCGACGATCCGTGGACCGGGTGGCCGCCGAGCTCCGCCGGCTCGTGGCCGCGCGGATCCGGACGGTGATCATCCCCGGCACCCACGACGTCTACGACCGGGCGTCGATCTATCGGGTCCATGATCTGGCCGCGCTCGCCGGGTCGGCGTCGGGAGAGGATCTCGTGACCGTCCTGACCCCGGAGCGCCCGAGCGTCCACCTGGCCGCGTGCGACGTCGTCGTTCACGGCCCGGTGTTCGCCACCAAGCGGGCGCCGCACAGCCCGCTCCGCGACCTCCGCGTCGTCCGCGAGGGCTCCGCGGCCACTTGGCAGGTGGCGATGGTCCATGGCTCGCTCCTGATCCCGGACCGGACCGATCGCGACGAGGTCGTCTTCACCCGCGAGGAGGTGGAGGCGAGCGGCCTGGACTATCTCGCGCTCGGCCACTGGCACTCGATGCAGCAGGGCCGGTTCGGCGCGACGACCTACGCCTACTCGGGGGCGCCCGAGCCGGTCGCCGTCACCCAGGACGGCGCCGGGAAGGCCCTGCTGGTCGAGCTCGACGAGGCGACGGGAACGCGGTCCGTGCGGATCGACGCCCGAACCGTCGGGAAGACCAGGTTCCAGAAGCTGGACGCGGACGCGACGACGATCGCCGACCAGGCCGCGTTCGAGGCGCGGCTCGCGGCGCTCGCCGACCCGGATCTCGTGCTCGACGTCCGGATCACGGGCGTCCGACCCGACGAGCTGGACGTCCACGTCGACGAGGTGGAGGACCGCCTCGAGCATGGCTTCCTGAAGCTGCGGGTCCGCGACGTCTCGCTGCCGGCCCTGACCGGCGGGTCGCTGCCGTCCGCGGACACGATCCCGGGCGCGTTCATCCGGAACGTCGAGGGTCGGATCGCGGAGCTCGAGGCGGCTGCCGCGCCGGAGGCAGCCGACGAGGCGACGGAGTTGCGCGACGTGCTCCGGCTCGGCCGGCTGCTGCTCGCCGGCCACGAGGTCACGCTGTGAGGATCACCCGGCTCGCGCTCCACGACTTCCGCCGGTACCACGAGCTGGAGATCCCGCTCTCGCCGGGACTGACGATCGTCCACGGGCCGAACGAGGCGGGCAAGACGACGATCCAGCGGGCCATCGAGCTGGCCCTGACCCGAAAGGTCACGAGCGGCGGGGCGGACATGGACGGCTTCCGGCCCTGGGACGCCGACGACGAGGACGTCCGGCCGGTCATCAGCCTCGAGTTCGAGGTCGACGACGAGGACCGCGGCGTGCGGCGGGGGGTCCTCGAGAAGGCCTTCCGCGGCTCGCGTGGGTCGGTCCGGCTGGAGCTGGACGGCGAGACGATCACGGACCCGACCCTGGCCGACCAGGCGATGGCCGAGCTGACCGGGATCCCGAGCGAGGCGTTCTTCCGCTCGACCGCCAGCGTCCGCCACCAGGAGCTGGCCGACCTGGACCGGGACGAGGCCACGTTGCGCGACCGCCTCCAGGCTTCGATCAGCGGCGCCGACCGCGGCACGTCCCGGGCGCTGAAGATCCTGGACAAGGCGCTCTTCGAGCTGAACACGAAAGGCCAGAAGAACCCGGGCCGCCTGAAGGTGGCCGAGGACGCCGTCGAGCAGGCGGAGGCGGCGGTCGACCAGGGCGAGCGGGCGCTCGCGCAGCTCGAGGCGGATCGCGACACCCTGTCCACGGCGCTGGAGCGCCGGTCCGCGACCGAGGCGAGCCTCGCCGAGCAGCGCGGCCTGCTCGAGAAGGCTCGGCAGGCCGAGCGGCTGGCGGCCGAGCGGTCGGCCGCCCAGGAGCGGTTCGAGCGGTACCGCCAGGCCGTGACCGTCTCCGACGAGCTCGCCGGCCTGGGCGCGAGCCACCCGTCGTCGAACCCGCTGCCGGTCCTCGAGCAGATCGTGAACCGGCTCCGGATCCTCGACGCCAGGATCACCGACCTCACGGCCGCGCTCGAGGGGGAGGTCGCGGTCTCGTTCGAGGTCCCGCCGCCGCCGAGCTGGCGGCCGCTCTCGCGGATCGCGACCGCCCTGATCCTGATCGGGCTCGTGGTCGCGGCCGGATCGTACGCGCTCGGGGCGACCGGGATCCTGGACCTCGGAGCGCTGCCTGTCGTCATCGGGCTCGCGATCGCGGCCATCGGCGTCGTCGTGGGGCTCGCCGCCTGGTGGGTCCGGCGCGGCGACCGCGTCCATCAACAGCTTCGCGACGTCGAGATCGACCGGCGGTTGCGGGGGCGCTCGGAGATGCAGGCCGAGCTCGCCCAGGCCCGGGCCGACACGGCGCAGCAGCTCACCGGGCTCGGGCTGCCGGATCTCGCCTCGGCGGAGGCGCTGCTCGCCGCCGAACGCGAGCACGTCGCCCGGGTGGACCGGCTCTCGGCCCAGCTCGTGGGCCTCGTCGGGCGGGAGCCGCCGGAGTCGCTGGCGGGCGTTC
>DATBGP010000375.1:0-4257 GCA_036557925.1 Candidatus Limnocylindrales bacterium
GGCATCCGGCCACCGCCCAGCCGGCCGAGCCGGTCGGTCCAGGCGCTCGCCCAGGCGAGGATCCCGCCGGTCGCCAGCGTCGAGAGCTGGAAGCCGGCGTCGGCGACGAGCCCGGGATCCGCGAGGAGGAGCAGGACGGCGGCCCAGCCGAGGGCGGCGGCAGCCCGGCCAGACCGGCCGCTCTCGCGCGCCACGAGCACCACCCCGGCCATCGCCGCCGCGCGCACGACCGACGGCGACGCGCCGGCGAACAGGACGTAGGCGACGATCGCGACGACGAGGACGAGGCTCCGACGTCGGCGGCCGAGGCGTCCGGCCAGCGCGGCGACCGTCGCCGCGACGATCGCGATGTTCCAGCCCGAGATCGCGACGACGTGGCTCGCCCCGACCGCGGTGAAGGCCGCGGCGAGGTCGCGGTCGACCCGATCGCGCAGCCCGATGACGATCCCTGCGGCGAGCCCTGCCTCGGGCTCGGGGATCGCCGCGGCGAGGGCGTCCCCGGCCGCCCGCCGCAGGCGCTCGAGCCGGGCGGCGGGATCGTCGCTCCGGCCGGAGATCGACAGGTCGCGCGAGAAGAGCGTGCCCGCGACCCCGATCCGGTCGAGATACTCGCCGTACGGTCCCTCCGGTGGCGGCGACACCCGGCCGGAGGCGCGGACGCGATCACCCGGCTCGATCGCCGGGAACCGCGGCAGCGTCGCCGCGACCACGACCGGCGGGATCGAGGCGGTGTGCTCCGCGGTGGACGAGGCGACGACCGTGAGCGTCGCCACCTGCTGGCCGTCGCGCGGCGAGGAGATCGCGACGACGTCGGCGATCCACGGCCCGTCGCCCCCGGGGAGCGATGCATCCGTGATGGACCCAGCGCCGAGCGCGAGCCGGATCGCGATCAGCAGGGCACCGACCGCGATCAGCCCGAACCGCGCCGGGTTCGCCCCGGCGTGGCCGTGGCGCATGCCGGCGAGCGCCACGGCCGCGGCCGTCGCGAGCAGGACCAGCGCCCCGGGATCGATGTCGCGGCCGATCAGGCTCGCGAGCACCGCCCCGATCGCGAGCCAGCCGCTGCCGGTCATCGCGCCACGCTCAGCGAACGACGACGAGCGTCTTCACCCTGTCGAACGTCGCGGCGCCGAGGATCTTCCGCGTCTGCAGCTCCTCGACCGACCGATACGGCTGCTCCTCGCGCGCGGCGATGATCTTCGCCGCGGTGACCGGGCCGATCCCCGGCAGCGCGTCGAGCTCGGCCTCGGTCGCCGTGTTCAGGTCGACCACGGTCGGGTCGCCGGCGGCGCCGGGCCCACCGCCCGCAGCGGCCTCGGCGCCGCTGGACTGGGCTCGAGGCGTCGTCGGATCGTCGCGCGATGGGACGACGACCTGGTCGCCGTCCTCGAGGATCGCCGCCAGGTTCAGCGTTCGGGCCACCCGGTCCGGCGCGACCCGCGGGCCGTACCCGCCCGCCGCCGCGATCGCGTCGCCGACCCGGGACCCCGTGACGAGCTGGACGACACCCGGGTGCACCACGGCTCCCTGGACGTCGACGACCAGGAGCCGGACGGGATCTCCCGACGTGCCGGCTCCCGTGCTGCTCGCCTCGGCGGCTCCCGCGTCCCCGCCCTCGGCGCCGGCGACCTCGACCGTCGGCCTTCCGCCGTTCGCGGCGACGGCGAACGCCGCCAACGCGAGGACGACGGCGAGGGCGATCGCGGCGATCGGGACGATGCGGTCCCGCGACGCGAGGCCACCGGGCCGGGCTCCGGCCGTCTGCCCGCTCGCCTCTCCGGACTCCTCGAGGATGCGCCAGGGCGACGATGCAGGATCCATGCGTCCTCCACCGGCGGGCAGGGGCCGCGCGCCGACCACAGCGGATCCGGCGCCGGACAGACGAACGCCCCACCTGCGTCGGGGGCACTTCCGACGTTCGGCGGGGCGTCTGCCGGGACGGTATCAGGGGCGACTTATCTCGCCCTTATCGGCATCTCGTTCGGTTCGGCGGCGGGCTCCGCCATTCGCGATCAGCAGGCGGCCGGGTGCCCGACCGTCGACTCGTCGGCGACGCGGGCGACGGCGACCGCAGCCCGGGCGACGAGCCGGCGCAGGGCGTTCGGCCCATGCGCCGTGCGACGACCCTGGGCGGCCAGTCGATTGCGATCGGCCTCGGCCGCGCGCTCCTGCGCGATGTCGAGGGCCTGCAAGAGGTAGTAGCTGTGCATGACGATCTCCTGTGGGTGCCGGCGGACTGAGCCGGTGTGGTCCGGCGCGACGATCGGGCGCCGATCCGGTTCGTCAGTTGATCGGCCAGGTCCGGTGGTCACGCGTCCCGTCGCGGCTGTCCGTGCCGAGGAACAGGGCGAACAGGTCGAAACCGACGAGACCGACGAGGATCGCGGCGATCATGGCTAGGGCTTCCATCTCGGCCTCCTGGTTGGGAATTCGTAACCGGTTCAACGCTCTTTCGTGGTTACGGACGTACTGTAGCCTCTTGCGCGTAACCTGTCAAGGCTTGTAGAGTGGTTATGTGATGCAGGCAACACCGGCGCACCGGCCGCCAAAGACGGACCATGTCCACGCGCCACTCCCCCTGGAGACGGCGTTCGACTTCCTGAACACGCTCGAGCTCGAGGACGGTGCCCTCGTCGAGCGCCTCACGTCCCTCGACGCCGCTGCGGCCTGGCTGGCGGAGCACGGCGTCATCGACGATCCCCGCCAGCTCACCGTGCTCGCGCGCCGCCAGTCGGGCAGCGACGCCGCGCTCAAGCGCCTGGTCAGCACGCGCACGGCCCTTCGGGACGTCGCCCACGCCGTCGCCCACGAGACGAAGCCCGAGCCGGCCGCGATCGACGAGGTGAATCGGGCCCTCGCATCACGCGAACGGTTGGAGCTCGTTGCGGCGTCGGATGGCGTGCGGCTCGGCCACAGCCACGTCGGCGATGCGATCGACGACGTCCTCGCCCGGGTCGCCGAGCCGATCGTGCGTGAGATCGGCAACGGCCATGACGACCGCTTCCGGATCTGCGCCAACGACACCTGCCGCTGGATCTTCTACGACGAATCGCGCTCCGGTCAGCGGCGCTGGTGCGACATGGCCACCTGCGGCAACCGGGCGAAGGCCCGTCGCCATCGGGCGCGGGCGAAGCAGGCGGAAAGGGTCGAAGCCTCGAGCGTCGCGCCCGAGGTGCCCGAGATCCGGATGATCGAGACGGCCTGACCGCCGGCGGCAGCTCGGCGCTGATCAGGCCGGCGCAGCCACCGTCGGGGCGGATCAGGCCGGGGCAGCCACCTTCGGCGCCACCTCGGTCGCGAGGCGGGTCATCGACTCCTCGTCGTACGGGCTCGGGAAGCCGCCGATCAGGTGGCCATACCCGATCTCGAGGTACGGCTCGATGTACGCGGCGACGTCCTCGGGCGTCCCGACCGGCTGGTTCTCCCACGGGTTCGCTCGTCCGTTCCGCTCGAAGATCTCGTTCGCGACCCGGCGCGCCTCCTCCCGCGAGTCGCGGACCACGACCACGCCCAGCCCGCTCGTCCGCTCGATCTCGGACGGGTCCCGTCCGACGGCGTCGCAGTGGCGCAGGAGGACCTCCTCCTTCTGACGGACGCGCTCGATCCCGCCGCCGACGTTGTTGGCGTCGGCGTACTGGGCGACGAGCTTCAGCGTCACCTGCTCGCCCCCGCCGCCGACGAGGATGGGCATCCGGCGCTGGACCGGCAGCGGGTCGTTCCGGACGTCCTTCGCGTGGTAGCGATCGCCCTTCGCCGTGGGCCGCTCGCCATGGAGCATGCCGCGCATGACCGGCAGCGCCTCGGCGAGCCAGCGGAGGCGCTCGGGGAAGCCGCTGCCGAACGGGATCCCGAACGCCTCGTGCTCCTCCTCGAACCAGGCGCCGCCGATGCCGAGGGTCGCCCGGCCGTGGCTGATGTGGTCGAGCGTCGTCGCGAGCTTCGCGGTCAGCGCCGGCTCGCGGAAGGTGTTCGCGCCGACCATCAGGCCGATCCGGATCCGGCTCGTCGCCTGGGCCCATGCCGCAAGCGTCAGCCAGCCCTCGAACATCGGACCGTCGCTGCTCCCGACGATCGGGTAGAGGTGATCCCACGTCCAGAGGCTCGCGTATCCAAGCGATTCCGCCCGGACGCCCGCTTCGAGGAGGCTCGGGAAGTCCGTGTACTGGTTCCAGCAGAGCGCGCCGAGGCGGAGGTCGGTCATCGTGTCTCCGGGAGGCCCGAGGGCTCGGGCCGGGATGGGCCCGTGTTGGGAGCCCG
>DATBGP010000376.1:0-4971 GCA_036557925.1 Candidatus Limnocylindrales bacterium
CGAGGCGGAGCCAGGTCTCCTGGACCGCGTCGTCGGCCTCCGCGACGGAGCCGAGCATCCGGTACGCCACGGCCCGGAGTCGGGGCCGATGGTCCTCGAAGCTCGCGGCCACCGCCGCCCGATCGCCGTCCGTCATCGATCCTTGCCTCCGTCACGTTCCGCATCGACCCTCCGACACCTGGTTGACGACCGCAACCGACCGGAACGTGACCAGGAGCATGATGATGACCGACGGACCCGCCAGCCCCCACGCACCCGCCAGCCCCCACGCACCCGCCAGCCCTCACGCACCTGCGAAACCGCTCGCAACCGCCAATCCTCACGCACCGGCCCTCGTTCGGCGCTCGAACGGATTCGTCCGACGCCTGCTCGGCGCAGGGGTGCCGATGGGCCCGAACGCGCTCGTGACGATCCGCGGTCGGACGTCCGGCGTGCCGCGCACGATGCCGCTCGCCGTCGTGGAGATCGACGGGCACCGCTGGATCATCGGCGCGTACGGCGACGTCCAGTGGACCCGCAACCTGCGGGCCGCGGGCGAGGCGACGATCCGGATCGGCTCGCATGACGAGCAGGTTCGCGCGCGCGAGCTGACCCACGACGAGGCGGCCACCTGGTTCCGCGAGCAGCTCGTGCCCTACGCGACGGGCCAGGGCGCGATCTGGCGCCGGGTCGGTCAGCGCATCCTCAAGTCGTTCGCCCCGGACATCCTGGACGACCCGAACGGAGCCGCTACCCGCCGACCCGTCTTCGAGCTGGTGCCGATCGGCTGCTGACGCGCCGAACGATGGGGCAAACGCCCGAGTCCACTCCCACTTGCCTCTTGTGCGACGATGCCGCCGTGGCCCAGTTCGACGCGCTCGGGGAGGTCGGCACGCTTCGGGCGCTCCGCCGCGCCGACCCGGTCCACTGGAGCGACGAGCTCGGGGCCTGGGTCTTCACCCGGTACGACGACATCGCCGGGGCCCTGCGCGATCTTCGCTGGCGCCGGAACCCGCCAGAGGGCCTGGGAAACCCGGGCTGGCCGGACGACTACCCGGCGATCCGCTCCGTCATGGACCACCTCTTCCTGACGATGGACCCGCCGGACCACACGCGGCTGCGCGGCCTCGTTAACCGGGCGTTCACCCCGGTCGCGGTGGCCGCCATGCAGGGCCGGATCCGGGACATCGTCGACGACCTCCTCGGGGCGGTCGAGGGCCGGCCGACCTTCGACGTCATCGCCGACTTCGCCGTCCCGCTGCCCGCGACCGTCATCGCGGAGCTGCTCGGCATCCCCACCTCGGATCTCCCCCGGTTCAAGCGCTGGTCGGACGATTTCGCCGTCGTCATCGACTACCAGCTCGACGAGAACTGGCCCGCCCTCGAAACCTCGATGGCCGAGTTCTCGACCTATGTCCGAGAGCTCGCCAAGGAGCGTCGCGCCGCGCCGCGCGAGGACCTGATCTCGGCGCTCGTCGCGCGGCACGAGGGCGACGCCCTGACCGAGGACGAGCTCGTGGCCACGGTCATCCTCCTGATCGCGGCCGGCCACGAGACGACGACGAACCTGATCGGCAACGGCGTCCTGACCTTCTTCCGCCATTCCGAGCAGCTGGCCCGCTTCCGCGACGACCCGGCGGTCGCGGCGACCGCCGTCGACGAGATCCTCCGCTTCGAATCGCCCGTCCAGGCCACCTTCCGGGTCGCCGGCGAGGCGATCGACGTCGACGGTCGCCGGATCCTCCCGGGCCAGGAGGTGATGCTCTCGCTCGCGGCGGGCAACCGCGACCCGGCGGCGTTCCCCTCCCCCGATGCCTTCGACGTGGGCCGGACGCCGAACCGCCACCTCGCGTTCGGGCTGGGCGCCCACTTCTGCATCGGGGCGCCGCTGGCCCGGATGGAGGGCCGGATCGCCCTGACGTCGCTGTTCGACCGGTTCCCGGACCTCCATGCCGTCGATCGATCGGCCCTGCCGGCGTGGCGGACGAGCCTGGTCTTCCGGGCGCTCGAGCAGCTGCCGGTGGCGCCATGAGGGAAGCGCGATGAAGATCGGGGCGATCGTCCCGCAGGGCTGGGTGGGCGAGTACGACGGCTGGGATTCGCTCGATGCCTGGAAGCGCACGACCGAGGTCGCCCGACAGGCCGACCGGCTCGGGTTCGAGTCGATCTGGCTGTTCGACCATTTCCACACCGTGCCGCGGCCGACCGACGAGATCACGTTCGAGTCGTTCACGACCCTGTCGGCGCTGGCCGCGATCACCGAGCGAACCAGGCTCGGCCACATCGTCATCTGCACCGCGTTCCGGAACCCGGCGCTCACGGCGAAGATGATCTCGACGATGGACACGATCTCGAGCGGCCGGATGGAGCTCGGGATCGGGGCGGGCTGGAAGCGGGACGAGTGGGTGGCGTACGGCTACGGCTTCCCCGAGACGAAGGAGCGGCTCGCCCGGCTCGGCGACGACCTCGCCGTGATCAACGCGATGCTCGCCGGCGACAAGCACCAGCACGCGACCTCAAACGGAACCTACTCCTCCGTCCGCGACGCCCGCAACGTCCCCAAGCCGATCCAGCAGCCGCGAGTCCCGATCATGGTCGGCGGCAACGGCCCGAACGTGACCTGGAGGCTCGCGGCCAGGCACGCGGACGAGCTGAACCTCGACGGGATGTCGCCCTCGGAGGTGGCCGACGCGCTCCCGGTGATCGCGAGCCGGTGCGAGGAGATCGGCCGCGATCCGGCGACCCTCAAGGTGTCCGTCCATATCTGGGGCGAGGACTTCAGCCGGCCCGGGGCTCCCCGGGTCGACCGGCTGGCCGGGTTCCGGGAGCTCGGCGTCAGCCGGGCGATGGGCCTGGATCGCGCCTGCGCGAAGACCGACGAGGCCCTCGAGTCCCTCGTCGCGGACGCGCGCGAGGCAGGCGTCGAGATCTGATCCGCGTCCGGCCGTCCGGCTAGCCGGCGGGCTCGGACACCTGGTCGGACTGCGGCCGCGAGCGCCAGGTGGGGTCGTCGCCCTCGAGCCACTCGGTGTCGAACCGCGGCGCGCCGTGGATCGCGACGAGGCGGAGCTCGCCGCTCCCGGATTTCGCGAACCCATGGGCCTCGCCCGACGGGCTCACGACGACGTGGCCGCTTTCGACCACGATCGTCTCCGCCCCGATCCGGAACGTCGCCTGCCCCGACTCGACGATGAACACCTCGGGATACGGGTGGCGGTGGAGCTTGGGCCCGACGCCGGGCCGCGAGTGGACGAGGATCACCGAGAACGGAACGTCCCCATGCTCCGCGCCGACGAGCTCGTGGGAGTGCTCGCCGTGCTCGAGCGCATCGAGCGGGAGGATGGTCCCGCGCGGCTCGGTCACGACCGGATCCGGCGGGCGTTCAGCAGCCCCACGAGCAGGACGACGCCTGCCAGCAGCAGGCTCAGGGCGGCGATCGGGAGCCAGGTCGGCCAGGTCATCCGTACGACTGTGCCGCCGGGCTCGGGAGCCGGCGCGGCCGTTGCGGCGGGCGGTTCGGACCCGGCGACGAGCGCGGCGACCTGCGGCGCGGCCGACGACGACGGATCGGCCGCGGGTGACGCAGACGGCGACGCGGATGGCACCGCGGTCGGCGAGGGCCGCGGCGTCGGCTTCTGCGTCGGCTTCGGGGTGGCCGCGGCCTTGGGCTTCGGGTTCGGGCTGGCCGCCGGCTTTGGCGCCGCCGCGGTCGAGGTTCGGCCCGGGATTCCCTGGATCGAGACCCATCGACCCTCCCAGGCCATCCGCACCCGGGCGTAGTGCCACGGCGTGAAGAAGCCCCGCAGCTGGCTCGGCGTCAGCTTCCGGTCCGGAGCCATGTCGTAGCCGTAGCTCCGGCTCTGGAGGCCCCAGAGCGGCCCGACCACCCGGACGCTCGTGATCGTGAACCGGCTGGTCTTCGCCGGATCGGCGGTCGCCGTGAAGCCGGTCAGGACCCACGCGTGGTTCCCGTGGGCGACCAGCAGCCCGACCGGCAGGTTCGTCTTCCGGAGGTTCGTGACCGCGGAGCGCAGTGCCGCGTCGAAGTTCGTGCTGGCCACGAGCCGGTAACGCGAATCGACGTAGCGCCGGAGACCCGCGGTCCAGCCGGACGGCTCGGTGCCGTCGCGCACGGGGATCGAGTACCGGTCGTGGGCCCGCATGTAGCTGAAGTACCGCGACTGGTTGGCGCGGCTGTGATCGGCCTGGCGGTGGACGATGTTCCGCATGATCTGGACGTCGGCCGCCGTGCACCAGAGCCAGCTCTGCTGGGTCGAGAAGACGCCGCGGCGATAGAGATCGATGCCGCCGGTCCAGCGCGACAAGGCGTCGACCGACGGAGCGGTCGGAGCCGCGGGCAGGACCGACAGCGTCGAGGCGACGAGGACGGCGAGGAGCGCCAGCCGCGGGTGCCAGCGCCGGCGAAGGGGGCCGGCCATGGCTTCATGGTCGCCCGGATCGCCCGATCGCGCCACCGCGACCGCTTGCGACGAACCCCGCGACCGTCGTTCGACCGGGATCAGGCGGACGCGCCGTCCTGCTGCAGCACGGACAGGATGTTGCCGGCGGGATCCTTGAACCAGGCGATCGCCGGGCCCTGGCCGCGATAGACGCCGTTCGCGTCCGGTTGCAGGTCGGGCAGGTCGTAGCGCTCCATCGAGACGCCCGCGGCCTTGAGGTCGGCGACGGCCTGGTCGATGTCGGGCACCGGGAAGTTCAGGACCGTGAACACGGCGGGCTGATGGTCGGGCTTGATGTAGACGAGGACGGGCTCGCCGGAGCCGACCCGCAGCTCGAGCATGCCGGTCTCGGGCTCCGTGGTCACGTCCAGGCCGAGGGTCTCGCCGTAGAACCGGCGGGCCGCGTCGAGATCGGGGACGGCGAAGCTGGAGAACGCGTTCGAGGGCTGGAACATCAGGGCCTCCTTGCCGGATCGACCGGCCGGGACATCATCGCGGAGCCGGCGTTGCAGGCGCGCGACCCCTGTCGTCC
>DATBGP010000377.1:0-23278 GCA_036557925.1 Candidatus Limnocylindrales bacterium
CGATTGCGAGCCCGACGATGGGCTTGCCGTCGTCGGCCGCCACGGCCACCGTTCCGGGCGGCAGGCCGAGCTGCCCCAGCCGTTGCCCGACGGCGGCGACTCGGCGCGCGTCGACCTCGTCCACCAGGTAGCGGACGTTGCGCGGCGGCGGCCCGCCGGTCTCGGGACGCTCCTCGCGCAGGACCGTCTCGACGAGCGGGACCGCGAGCGCGCCCTCGCCGGCACCCGACTCGCGGACGGTGAACGTCGCCGGCGAGCCCACCGCGGCGTGGACGCCGGCCGCGAACCGGGCGATCGTCCGACCGAAGATCGGGTGGGCCTCGGGGGCGGTGAGGAAGTCGCCGGCGCGGCCGGGTCGTGCGGCGGCCGACCGGTAGTAGCCGCGCGCCGGGTCGTAGAGCGCGATCTCCATGAATCGGGCGAAGGTCATCGGCCCGTCGCGCCGGATCTCGGCGCGGATCGCCTCGAGGAGCGCCGGGTCGGACGGGACCTCGGCCGGCGGCTCCGGCACGCGGCGGAGGTCCACCCGGGCCGCTTCCGGTCGATCCGCGGCCACGTCCGGGCCCTCCGGTCGATCCGTGCTCACGTCCACGCCTCGGGCTTGCGGAGGGCGAGGCGGAGCCCCGGGCCGACGAGCGTGTGGCCGCCGAGGACGACGGGGATCGGCGCGGCTGCGGCGGCGGCGGTGAGATCGCGAAGCCACGGATCGGCGATCCGGTCCGGGAGCAGGAGGTCCGAGGCGAACCGGTCCTCGGCCCGCGGCCAGCCGCGCTCGTCGGCGCCGAACCGATGGGCGAGCAGCACCCGCGTGTCGACCAGGGCCGCGTCGCCCAGCTCGGCGAGGCGGTCGCCGAACGCCGCCGGTCCGTCCCGGTCCAGCACGAGCCCGAGCGCGGATCGGACCGGCCGCTGGGCGGGCGGGCGGGTGCGGAAGCCGCGCTCCTCGATCAGGGCCCGGGTCCGGGACGCGGTCTTCTGCTCCAGCCAGGCGAGGCTCTCCGAGGAGCCGCGGCCGGCGACGACGAGCTCGCTGCCTGGGTCGCGAGCAATACCGGAGACGGCGGCCAGCGCGGCCCGGACCGGCGCCGCGTCGATGCCGGCGCTCGCGAGGATGGGCGGCGTCGGATCCGGCCAGACGAGCAGGGCATCGAGCGGCGTGTCGAGGTCGGGCTGGAGGCGCCAGCGATGCCGCAGGTCGTGGACGGCGACGCCGCGCTCGGCGAGCCAGCGCGGCAGGGCGTTGTCGGACGCGAGGTCCGGGAGATCGGCAAGCAGCCCGGCGCCGGCGATCGCGATCGCATCGGCCGAGTAGCGGTTGTTCGCCAGCGCCCGGCCTCGCGGGCCGGCGGCGACGCCCGTGAGCTCAGCCCAGTCCGAGGCGTTCGTGATCGGCAGGCTCCCCGAGCCGAGGATGACGACGCCGTCCGGGTGCGTCGCCCCGACGAGCCGCCGGACGCGCTCCCCGAACGAGCCGGCGGCGGGTCCGTCGTCGAGGATGACCTGCGCGCCGGCTTCGCGGAACCCCGCGACGTGGCGTTCGGCGTTCGAGCGCCGGATCGCGTCGAACGCGCGCTCGATCGGCCCGGCGTCCGGCGTCGCGGGGGGATGGAGAATGAACGCGACGACGCGGGCCACGCGGCGAGTCTAGGGCGGAGGTCGGGCACGATGCGACGGACGCGGGCGTACGTCGGGCTCGGCGCGAACCTCGGCGAGGCGGGCGCGACCGTCGCGAACGGCGTCCGCGCGCTGGCGGCGCTGCCCGAGGCGCGGCTCCATGGCGTGTCGAGGCTGTACGTCACGCGCCCGGTCGGGGTCGTCGACCAGCCGCCGTTCCGCAACGCCGTCGTCGCGCTGGACGTGCCCGCCGGGCCCGAGCCGTCGACCGGGGCCATCGCCCTGCTCGTCGCCCTGAAGGCCCTCGAGCGGGCCTTCGGGCGGCAGGAGCGAGAGCGATGGGGGCCGCGGGAGCTCGACCTGGACCTGCTGATCTTCGGCCGGGCGCGGCTCTCGATCGAACGGCCGCCCGACGGCGTCTCGCTGGACGCGGGCAAGGCCGGTCGCCTGCTCGTCGTGCCCCACGCGGAGGCGGCGGAGCGGCTGTTCGTCCTGGCGCCGCTGGCCGACCTCGCACCCGGGCTCGTGCCGCCGGGCTGGACCGAGACGGTCGCGACGGCCGCGGGCCGGCGGCGGCAGATCGAGGGCGACGACAGCGTCCGGCCGATCGGGACGTGGGACGCCGACCGCGCAGGCTGGGCCTCGCTGGACCTCAGCCCAGGAACCGGGTCGTGAGCGCCGTCTCGATCGCGCCGCCGCGGCCGTCCGGCTCGACGCGCCAGGCTCCCGCGTCCCTCCTGGAGGTCACGACCTCGAGCAGCTCCCGGTCCCGGAAGACGAGGGCCGCCCCGTCGTCCACCGCGTAGCCCGCGGGCAGCGTCCCGTCGCCGACGAGCCGGAGGTACAGGGGCCGTCGCAGCGCTTCACCGTGGTAGTGCGGTGACAGGCTGCCCGGCAGGATCCCGAGGCCGCCGTCGAGCGGTCGGAGCGTCGGGCCGAACGAGTCCGTCGTACACGACTCGAACCAGCAGATCGCCCCCGCAGACATCCCGGCCATCACCACGCCGCGCTCCCACGCCTCGCGGAGGACGCGGTCCAGGCCGTGGAGCCGCCAGAGCGCGAAGAGGTTCGCCGTGTTGCCGCCCGTGACGTACACGGCGTCCTGCTCGAAGAGGAGGTCGACGAGGTCGTCGTCGGTCCGGGCGAACAGCCCGAGCACGCTCGGCTCGGCCTTCGGCTCGAACAGCCGCCGGAAGGAGGTGACGACCTCCGGGTCGTCGGCGGTCGCGGTCGGGATCAGGCAGATCCGCGGCCGGTCCCGGCCCGACCGCTCGCGGGCGAGGGCGACGACCATGTCGTCGAGCAGCGGGTTGTCGGGCTCCATCTGGAACCCGCCGCCGCCCATCGCCACGATCGTCCGCGTTCCCGCCACGTCGTGATTGTCGCGCTCCGGCGTGGGCGGGGCGAGGAGCCCGGGACTCTCGGCCTACTGGCCCAGCCGCGGGTACAGCCGCGATCCGACGGCGACGAGCGCGACCAGGACGACGGTCAGCACCGTCACGTCGAACGGCACGCCCCGCGCGCTCGTCCCGCCGACCACCATCAGGGCTCGCAGCGCGTCGACCATGTAGGTCAGCGGGTTCAGCATCGCGACGACCTGCAGCCACGGCGGCATGAGCGAGATCGGGTAGATCGCGCTGCTCGCGAAGAACAGCGGCATCGTCAGCAGCTGGCCGATGCCCATGAACCGCTCGCGCGACCGGACGAGACAGGCGATGACGAGCGAGAACGTCGCGAACAGCGACGAGCCGAGGATCACGACGAGGCAGACGGCCGCGATCGACAGGACGTCGAGGCGGAGGTTCACCCCGATGAGGAAGGAGGCGACATAGACGATCACGGCCTGGACCAGCGCCCGGCCGCCGCCGGCCAGCGCCTTGCCGAGGACGAGCGAGCTGCGCGTCGCCGGGCTGGCGAGCAGCTTGTGGACCAGGCCGAGGTCGCGCTCCCAGATCACCGCCAGCCCGAAGAAGATCGCGCTGAACTGGGCGCTCTGGGCGAGGACCCCCGGGGCGAGGTAGTCGAGGTAGGGCAGGTCGCCGGTCGGGATGGCGTGGGTCTGGGCGAGGACCTGGCCGAAGACGACGAGCCAGAGCAGCGGCTGGGCGGCCCGGCTCGCCATCTCGACCGGGTCATGGCGGATCTTCAGCAGCTCCGCCCGCGTGATCGTCCAGGTGTCCTCGACGAACCGCGGGATCGACCGGGGCTCAGCCCAGGCGCTGGGCCGTGCGGCGTGTCCTGCCGATGTCACGGAACGTGCCTCCGATCTCGAGGTCGGCGCCGGTCAGCGCCACGAAGACGTCGTCGAGCGTGGCGTCCTCGCCGACGCCCGCCTTCAATTCGTCGGGCGTTCCGATCGCCGCGACCCGGCCGCCGTGCATCATCGCGATCCGGTCGCAGAGCACGTCCGCCTCGTCCATGTAGTGGGTGGTGAGCAGGATCGTCGTGCCGTTCCGCTCGCGCAGGAGCTGGACCCGTTCCCAGACCGTCCCCCGGGCGATCGGATCGAGGCCGACCGTCGGCTCGTCCAGGAACAGGACCCGCGGGTCGTGGAGCATCGCCTGGGCGAGCTCGAGCCGGCGGACCATCCCGCCCGAGAAGGTCCGGACCATCCGGTCGCCGAAGTCGGCGAGGCCCATGAACTCGAGCGACTCGTCGATCGCGGCCTCGCGGCCGGCCCCCGGCACGTGGTACAGGCGGGCCGAGAGCCGCAGGTTCTCGCGGGCGGTCAGGCTGCCGTCGGCCGAGACGAGCTGGGGCACGTAGCCGATCCGGCGCCGGACGACCCCGGGCTCGCGGACGATGTCCGCGCCGGCGACCGTGGCCGTGCCGGCGGTCGGCGGCAGGAGCGTGATGAGCATCTTGATCGTCGTCGTCTTGCCAGCGCCGTTCGGGCCCAGCAGGCCGAAGATCTCGCCGCCGCGGATCTCGAGGTCGAGCGCGTCGACCGCCCGGAGCTTGCCGAAGTCGCGGGTCAGGCCCGAGGCGAGGATCGGCGAGGGTCCCGCCGCCGCCGCGCCGCCACCCGGGTCGACCGCCGCCGGCTCCGACGCGACCGCCCCCGATTCCGACGCGACCGCCCCCGGTTCCGACGCGCCCGCCACGGCCGTCACGACGCGAGCTCCATCGCGCGACCCGCGAGCCGCCGCGCCGCGATCTCGCCGACGAGGATCGCCGCGAGATTCGTGTTCGCGTGCGGCACGACCGGCAGGACCGACGCGTCGGCGATCGTCAGGTTGTCCAGACCATGGACCCGGAGGTCCGCGTCGACGACGGCGCCCGGATCGCCGGCCGGCCCGATCCGGCAGGTGCCCACCGCGTGGTGATAGGTGTCGTAGGCCGTCAGGACATGCTCGCGCCAGGTGTCGCGCGAGTCGGGTGTCAGGAGCTCGCCGTAGAACCGGGCAAGCGACGGGTGCTTCGTCAGCCGGTCGACGAAGTCGATCGCGTCGACCATCGCCTCGACGTCGTCGGGGTGCCGGAGGAGGTTCGGCTCGACGACCGGCAGGTCCTCCGGATCGGAGGAGGCCAGGGACACCCGGCCCGGCGTCCGGTGCTCGAGCAGGTGGAGCGAGACCGGCAGCATCGGCGCGACGCCCGGCATCCGGATCGACGGCCGCATGAACACGTGGAGGTCCGGATGGTCGAGCCGGTCGCTGCTCTTCGCGATCAGGCGGACCTTCGGGATCACGTAGTCCTCGCGCAGCTCCGTGTTGCCGGCGAACGTGATGTAGACGACCGCGTGATCCTGGTAGTTCTCGCCGACGCCGTCGAGGCGATGCCGGAGCGGGATGCCGTGCGGCTCCAGCGCGCCTGGCGCGCCGATCCCCGACAGCAGCAGCAGCTGGGGCGAGTGGAAGGCCCCGGCCGAGAGCACCACCTCGTCCGCCTCGACGATCCCGGTCCCGCCGGGCGTCGCGATCTCGACGCCGCGGACCCGCGACCCGTCCAGGACGAGCCGGGTCACGGTCGTGTCCGGCCGGATCTCGAGGTTCGGCCGATCCCGGACGGGGTCGATCCACGCGGCGACCGTCGACTGGCGACGCCCGTCGACCTGGTTGTACGGCGACGAGCAGATGCCGAACGGGTCCGGGACGTTGAGGTCGGGGCAGCTCGGCAGGCCGAAGGCATGGGCGGCCTCGATGAGCGCGGCCACCGGTGGGTCCGCCGGGTCGTCGAGCTTGAACGCCCGGTGGAGGCGGAGCGGTCCATGGGCGCCGTGGATCGGGTCGTCGCCGAAGTCCTCGTCGGTCTCGATCGCCCGCAGGACCGGGAGGAGCGCGTCGTACGACCAGGCCGGGCCCCCGAACCGCTGCCAGGCGTCGAAGTCGCGTCGCATCGGCCGCACGACGACGAGGTTGTTCACCGACGAGCCGCCGCCCAGGATCCGGCCGCTCAGGAGCGGGAAGCTCGAGCCGTCCTCGCGCTCCACGTCGTACATCCGGACGTAGGGCGACTCGAGGACGAGCTCGGTCTGACGCTTCGGGTCCGCGACGACGTCGGGGATCGGACGGGGGTCCGGGCCGGCCTCGAGGAGGAGCACGCTGCGACCTGGATCGTCGCTGGCCCGGGCGGCGACGACGCAGCCGGCGGTCCCGCCGCCGACGACGATCAGGTCGAAGCGCGAGGTCATTCGATCGGGGGCGCCACCGCGCCCGGGTCGCCGGCGATCGACGGGACGCTGGCGGGATCGGGTGGCTCCCCCGTCTCGAGCTGCGACCGAAGGCATCTCGCGACCTCGCCGATCATCATCCCGGCGGTGGCCCGGAGGACCATCTCGCCGAGGATCGCGAGGCGGCCCTTGACCTTGACCTCGGCGCGGTAGTCCAGGTCGGTGGCGCCGTCGTGGGCTGCCAGCGACGCCTGGACGTCCATCTCGAGCCGGCTCTTCGTGACCGAGTCGGTGCCCTCGACCGCGACGACGAGGTGGTCCGGGAACTCGGCCGTCGTGAGGACGCTCCGGAAGACGAAGTTGCCGTCGATCGGGCCGACGGCCGCGGAGATCGTCCCCTCGAACGTCCGCTCGTCGACCTGTCGGATGTCCTGGACGCCGGGCATGCACCGGGCGAGGCTGATCGGGTTGACGATCAGGGCCCAGACCGCTTCGGGTGGCGCCTGGATCGCGATCCGGCCGGTGAGCTTCATGTGGTCGGGGGCTCCCCGACGGAGTCGCCGGCGGCGGCCCGCGCCCGGTCCCGTTCCCGGAGCGCCCGCCAGACCCGCTCGGGGGTGAACGGCGCTTCCCGGAGGCGAATGCCGGCGGCCCGTTCGACGGCGTTCGCGATCGCCGCCGCCACCGGGTTCAACGCGCCTTCGCCACCGCCCTTCGCGCCATAGACGCCCACGCCGTCGCCGCGCTCGACGAGGACGGTCCGGAGCTCCGGCAGGCTCGTGGTCCGCGGGACGCGGTAGTCGAAGAGGTTGCCGTTCAGGAGGTTGCCGTCCTGGTAGACGAGCTCTTCGCGGGTGGCCATCCCCAGCCCCATCATCGCCGCGCCGACGTCCTGCGCCTCGGCGGTCTGCGGATTGATCGCGCAGCCGACGTCGCCGACCGTCACGAGCCGCTCCACCCGGATCTCGCCCGTGTCCTCGTTGACGCTCACCTCGACCGCGACGCAGCCGATCTCCCAGAACGGCGGCATCTCCGCGGTCGCGCCGGCCCGCCGGAGATAGCCGCGCCCGACGACCTCGCCGGCCGCGCCGCCGAACCAGGCCCGGACGATCGCGCCCCAGTCGTGGTTCGCCTCGCCGATCCGGACCCCGCCGCGGATCTCGGTGACCTCCGGCCCGTCGGGCGCCATCGACGTCGTGGCCATCTCGACGAGCTGGGCCCGCGCGTCGGCCGCCGCCGACTGGATCGCGAGCCCCATCAGCGTCGTCGTCCGGCTCGCGCCTGTGGACCGGTCGTAGCTGACGGCCGCGGTGTCGCTCTGGACGAGGTGGACGCGGTCGAGGTCGAGGCCCATCTCCGCGGCGGCGATCTGGGCGAGGACCGTGGACGAGCCCTGGCCGATCTCCGTGCTCCCGGCCATCACGGTGACCGAGCCGTCCGAGAGGACGCGGAGGACTGACGTCGTGATCGGCTCGGAACCGGCGTCGGACGCGGAGAGCGCGATCGCCTTGCCGCGGCCCGGCCCGGCCGCCACGGACCACTCGATCTCCTCGGCGGCCAGCGAGAGGTCCGCGTCGAGGTCGGCGTCGAGGCCGCGGGCCTTCGGCCATGGCCGCTCGCGGAGGGAGAGGACGTTCCGGCGGCGAAGCTCCAGCGGGTCGATGCCCAGGCGGGCCGCCGCCTCGTCGAGCTGCGACTCGCCGGCGAGGGTGACCTGCGGCGCCCCGAAGCCGCGGAACGAGCTGGCGGGGGCCGTGTTCGTGTAGACGACGTCGCAGGTGATGTCGAGGGCCGGAATCCGGTACGGCCCGCCGATCCGGTTCGCCGCCTTCCGCCCGACGAGCGGCGAGTTCTCGGCGTAGGCGCCGGTGTCGAGGAGGATGCGGCCGGTCCGCCCGAGGATCCGCCCGTCCCGGTCGAACGCGGTCTTCAGCCGGACGATCGCCGCGTCGCCGCGGGTCGTGAGGATCGCCTCCTCGACCCCGAGCGCGAGCCGGACCGGCCGCCCCGCCCGCAGCGCCAGCGCCGCCGTCAGCGGCTCGATCTTCGTGTAGGACTTGCTGCCGTAGCCGCCGCCGACGTAGGGCACGATCACCCGGATCTTGCTGAGTGGCAGGCCGAAGCAGTGGGCCAGGTCGTCGCGGACCATGTACGGGTGCTGGCCGGAGGTCCAGACGGTCAGCTCGCCCTCGCCCCACGACGCGACCGCCGTATAGGGCTCCATCGCGTAGGCGTAGCACATCGGGTAGTGGTACTCGCCCTCCAGGACGAGGTGGGCGTCGACGAACGCGGCGTCGAGGTCGCCCCAGGCCTGGCGCGAGGTGGAGCAGACGTTCGCGTGGGTGCGCTCGATGTCCTCGTCGAAGCCGCGGTGCGGACGCTGCTCGCCGGGCCGCTCGTGGAGGATCGGCGCGTCGGCGCCGAGCGCGGCATCCGGGCCCTCGACGAACGGCAGCGGCTCGTACGAGACCTCGACGAGCCGCAGCGCCTCGTCCGCGGTCGCCGCATCCTCGGCGACGACCCCGACGACGGGCTCGCCGGCGAACCGGACCTTGTCGACCGCGATGAGCGGATGATCCGCGACGGCGTGGCCGTACACGAGATGGACGTCCGGGAGGTCAGCCGACGAGACGACCGCGATCACGCCGGGGTGGGCCCGGGCGGCGGTCAGGTCCAGGCCCGTGATCCGGGCGTGGGGATAGGGGCTGCGCAGGATCCGGGCGTGAGCGAGGCCCGGGAGGTCGACGTCGACCGTGAACCGGGCCGTCCCGGTGACCTTCGCGATCGCGTCGCGGCGGGGGACGGCGACCCCGATGGGCGCCGGGACCTCGGGACGGGTGACGACCCGGCGCATCAGGCCGGCCCCCGGTCCGCGGCCCCGTTCGCGCCGTTCGCGCCGTTCGCGCCGTTCGCGCCGTTCGCGCCGTTCGCGCCGTTCGCGCGGTTCGCCACGGCCAGCACCGCGTTCACGATCGGCTCGTAACCGGTGCACCGGCAGAGGTTGCCCTCGAGGCCGTGGATCACCTGGTCGCGGGAAGGATGGGGCTCGTCCTCGAGGAGGGCGGTCGCCGCCATCAGCATCCCCGGCGTGCAGAAGCCACACTGGAAGGCGGCCTCGTCGACGAACGCCTGCTGGAGCGGGCTCAGCACCCCGTCCGTGGCGAGTCCTTCGACCGTCCGGACGCGCTTGCCCTCGGCGTCGACCGCGAGGAACGTGCACCCGCTGACCGGCAGCCCGTCGACAAGGACCGTGCAGGCCCCGCAGACCTGGGCGTCGCAGGAGACCTTCGTGCCGGTGAGGCCGAGCCGGTCGCGGAGGATGTCGGCGAGCGTCTCGCGCGGCTCGATCGCGAGCTCGCGCAGCTGGCCGTTGACGGTCAGCGAGGTGACGATCAGCTCACGCATCGGCGGTCGCCTCCGCAAGGGCGTCGCGGACCGTGGACCCGAGGAGGACGCCGGCGAGGTGGCGCTTGTAGTCGGCCGAGCCGTTGAGGTCCTCGACCACGTCGAGGTCGCCGAAGGCCTCGATCGCTCGGCCGATCGCCGGCCCGAGCCCGGACGCATCCGCCGGCTCGCCGATCAGCGCATCGCCGGCGGCCGCCACGACCTCCGGCACCTCGGTGATCGAGCCGACCGTGACGGTCGCCGCGGCCACCCGGCCGTCCCGCACCTGGAGGCGGACCGCCACCGACGCAGCCGGGCGCTCGAAGAAGGCGAGCTTGCCGTAGGCCCGGCCCTCGCCGTCGGCGGCCGCGGGGACGACGATCGCGGTGAGGATCTCGTCCGCCTCGCGGGCGGTGAACAACGGTCCCAGCACGAACTCCGAGACCGAGAGCGCCCGGACTCCGCCGGGCCCGGCGAGCTCGACGGATGCGCCCGCGGCGAGCAGCAGGGTCGCCGGATCGGAGTGCGGCTCGGCGAAGGCGAGGTTGCCGCCGAGTGTCCCGGTCGACCGGACGCGCACGTTCGCGACACCGCGCTCCAGCGAGGCGAGCGCCGGGAAGGCCTCGGCGACGTCGGCGGAACGCTCCACCTCGCGGTGGGTCGTGGCCGCGCCGATCCGGAGACCGTCGGCCGTCCGCCGGATTCCACGGAGCTCGTCGAGGCCCTTGAGGTCGACGAGGGTGCCGAACTGGGCGAAGCCCATCTTCATCACCTGGAGCAGCTCGGTCCCACCCGCGAGCCACGCCGCATCGCCGTCGGTCGCCGCGAACGCCGAGAACGCCTCGTCGAGGGTTCGGGGGCGGGCGAGGGCGAAGCGAGGGATCACCGGTCAGAGCTCCGCGGTTCCATGGCAGCCGTCCGGATCGGATACAAGTTCGTCGTCAATGTACACAATCCCATCCGCGCCCAGCCATCCTCAGAAGCAGGTCAGCAGCCGGCCGAGGTTCGGGAGCGGCTCCCGGACGTTCGCGAGCACCAGGGCGTTCCAGAGGTTGGCCTGGTTGTTCGCGATCACCGGCACGCCGATGTCGGTCTCGAGGACCTGGATGATCGACTGGAGCGGGGTGCCGCCTCCCAGCAGGACCAGGCCGTCGGACGGCTCCGCCAGGAACGCCCGCTTCGCGCGTCGATAGGTCTGCTCGGGTGCCTGTTCCTTGTGGGCCCCGAACGACACGTCGCCCGCGCCGACCATCCGGACCTCGATCCCCTTGCTCGTCAGGTGCTCCTCGAAGAGGTCGACGAGGTGCTGCGGGTAGTACGGCGACAGGACGGTCACCCGGGCGAGGTCCAGGCGATGGATCGCGTTCACGATCCCGGCGACGTTGCTGGTCGCCGGGACGCCGCTCGCCTCGGCCATGATCCGGACGACGTCGTCGGGGCCGTTCGCCAGGACGATCGGCGCGCCGGCCGTGAGGATCAGGTCCAGGTCGGCCTTCGCGGCGAGCTCCGCCGAGAGCTCGGCGATCTGCGGCTTCATCGCCCGGAGATCGTCGAGGCCGAGGGACTTCGGGCCGACGAAGTTGCGGACGATGAACGCGACGCCGTCCGGAGCGGCCTCCTGCATCTCGAGCAGGGACGTGGGCGGCCCGCCCGGGCTGGGGCTGAGGAACCCGATCCGTGCACGCCATCCGAACATCGACCACCTCGTGCGACCGCGCCGGTTCCGGAGCGAACGGGCGAGATCACCGATCATGGTGACCCAGCGGCGCCCGTTCGTCGCCCGTGGGCCGGGCGGATCCAGGGGAGCGCCCCGACCGGCGGTCGCGGGCCTCCGCAACATGGTAACAATCTGTTTGACTTTGTATTCAGTCAACCCGAAACTGGCAACGAAACGTCGACCCGCCCGGAGGAGTGCCATGAGCCAGGAGAAGGACCTCGTCACGACGACGTCGCAGCCGCTGAGCGGGACGGCGATCACCGAGATGACGCAGCGGGAGCAGTGGAACAAGAAGCACCCGCCGACCGAGGCCACGATCGTCAAGGACCTGAAGACGACGGAGCTGGTCGCCCGCGAATACCGCGGCACCAAGGCCCGGTTCTACCGCCTCTCCGGCGCGATCCGCCTGCAGCCGCACCTCTCGGAGCTGCCGCCCGGCCACGCGTCGGTGAAGCATCGCCATACGACCGAGGCCGTCCTGTACATCGTGAAGGGGAAGGGCCACACGGTCATGCATTTCGACGGCGAGCCCGAGGAGCGCGTCGACTGGGAGGAAGGCGACCTCATCGGGATCCCGCTCTGGGCATGGCACCAGCACTTCAACGACGATGACGCGGACACGGCTCGCTACCTGGCGATCCAGGACACGTTCACGGTGAAGCAGATGGGCCTGCACCAGATCGAGCGGCATCCGGACAGTCCCCCCGGCGAGGAATGACCACGGAGTTCTATCGCGACTGGCTCGCGGCCAGTGTCCGCAACGCGGAGGCGGTCGAGCGCTCGCCGATCGTCGCCCGCGGGGCGGACCTGACGTTCGTCGAGACGCCCAACGAGCACCGGATCGCGATGCTCATCGGCGAGGCGGTCGGGTTCCCGACGAACGGCACGAACCTCTGTCGGGTTGACGTTCCGGCCGGGGCTCACACGGGGCGCCATCGCCACGGCGAGGAGGCGATCCACGTCCTCTCCGGCGAGGGTGCCATCCTCGTCGGCGAGCGGCGCTACGACCTCCGAACGGGCACGACGGTCCACGTCCCGTACCAGGAGGACCACCAGGTCTGGAACCTGGGGGACGGCGACCTCTCCTATCTCTCCGCGTCGACGATCGATCTCGACCTGTTCGTCCGGCTGGGCCGGCTCGAACAGCTGGAGGAGAAGGGCGAGCACCGCAACGCCGCGGCCATCGCGGCGCTGCCCGCCGAGGACGGCCAGATCGACCGCCTCGGCCGGCGGATCGCGCTCCACCTCGAAGACGCCCCGCTCGAGGCCGAGAAGCACCGGAAGAGCCAGGCGGCCCACGAGGCGGCGCTTGCCCGGGATGGCCGTGGACCCGGCCACGGCGGCCACGAGGGCCACGGCGGTCACGACGGGCGAGAGGAGGACGGTTCGACCGCCGCGGCGAGCGCGCCGGCACCCGCTCGCCTGATCAAGAGCACCCACCCCCACCGCCACGGTGCGGTCTACATCCTGATGGGCGGCGGCGAGAGCGCCAGCGACATCCGGAACGGCTTCACCGCCGTGAGCGCCGCGATGACCCAGATCTTCGAGGAGGTGCCCCACTCCTCGAGCCATTGCCACAGCCACACCGAGGCGGTGCTCTACGCGCTCGAAGGCGTCGGCTACTCGGAGATCGACGGTGTCCGCTACGACTGGGCGGCCGGCGACGCCGTCCAGATCCCGCCGAAGATGACCCGCCACGAGCACTTCAACCCGTCCGACGGCCGGACCCGGACGCTCCGCATCGAGTACGGGATCCGCTACTTCTACGAGGCTCTCTGGCCGGGCTACTTCAAGGTCGAGCACCGCGAGGGCGCCGTCGCGCTGCCGGCCGAGCCGGCCTGACCTCGCCGCGATGCCGATCGCGGCCACGGCGCGCGGGCCGATCGCCCACGAGCTCCATGGCCGGGGCGACCCGCTCGTCCTCGTCGCGGGCACGGGCTATCCGGGCGCGACCTGGCCGCCGGACCTGGTCGAGCCCCTCGCCGCGCGGCACACCGTCCTGACGTTCGACCACGCCGGAACCGGCGACACGCCCGGCCGCGACGAACGCTACTCGACCCACGGGTTCGCGGCGGACGCGCTCGCCCTGCTCGACGCGCTGGACCTGCCGGCGGCGCACGTCGTCGGGCACTCGATGGGCGGCCGCGTCGCGCAGTGGATGGCGCTCGATCGGCCGGATCGGGTGCGATCCCTCGTCCTGGCGGCCACCGGACCCGGCCAGTTCCGCGACGACCGCCCGGTGACCCGCGGGGTCCCGGTGAACACCGCTGCCGACCTCGTCGAGCGCGGCTACGAGGGCTACATGGCCAACCACATCGCGACGACGTTCTTCACCCCGGACTTCGTCGAGGGCTCGCCGGACGCCGTCGGCTGGCTCGTCGACGCGTTCTGGGCCCACCGGCCGTCGCTCCGCGAGTACCTCCGCCACGTCGTGGCCCGCCAGGAGCACCAGACGGCCGACCGGCTCGCCGGGATCACCGTCCCGACGCTCGTCCTCGTCGGCGACCGGGACACCCACCAGGGCGGGACCGGCGTCCACTGGGAGCAGTCGGCGTTCCTCCACGAGCACATCGCGGGGAGCGACCTCGCGGTCGTCGAGGGCGCCGCGCACGGCTTCTTCTGGCAGCGCCCCGAGCGGACGGTCGAGATCCTCCTGGACTGGACGGCCGGCCACTGACGGCGCGGGCTCAGGACGTGGGCGGCGTCGCCGTCCCGATCTCCGCGAGCAGGCGTCCGTACCCCGGACGTCCCTCCGGCCAATCGATCCGGGTCAGGCAGCTCCAGACCATCGAGCCCTTCATCGTCACCACCGGCACGCCCCGCTCGCGCTCGATCCGCTCCACGTATGCCGTGGAGTTCCAGGCCGGGCTCGGGAGATAGAGAACGTCCGCGTCCGGCGCCGCTTCCATGGCGCGGATCGCGGTGACGTACGGCTCGTCCGGCGGCAGCCGCTTGAAGGCCTTGCCGCTGACGTTCGGGTGGCCGATGGCGGCCACGACCTCGAAGCCGCTCGCCTCGAGGTAGCCCCGGAGGTGTTGTGTCTTCTCGTCCGAGTACGGGCTGGCGATCGCGATCCGGGTCGCGCCGAGATGGCGGAGCGCGTCCGTGACGGCCGTCATGCCGGTCACGGTGGGCGTCGCGATCTCGCGTTCGACGGCCTGCCGGACCTCCTCGTTCCAGGCCGGGCCCATCGCGCCGAGGAGCAGGTCGCCGGTCACGGCAAGGACGTCGATCGGCCCGTACTCGACGAGGCCGCGGGCCGCCTCGAGGATCTCCGGCCGCTTCGCGTCGAACGCCTCGGCGTCGAACCGGTCGCGGTTCGTCATGGACAGCGACCAGAGCGTCGTCAGGACGCTGACGTCGACCCGGTCCGGCAACAGCTCGAGCAGGCGGGTGATGGTCGCGTCGACCGCGCCGGGCTTGATCCAGCCGATCGTCGCGCGGCGCGCCGCGGACCCCGCCTCGGGCTCGGTCACGGACGGCGTTTCCGCTGGACCACGAGCTCCACGTGGCTGCGTCTAGGAGGCGCTGATCGACGCGGCCTTCGTGAACCGCACCGGGTAGTGGCGCCAGCGGGTGAACCGCTCGGTCCGCGTATCGCGCTCCGGCGCGTGCTCCGGATCCGGCCGGATCCCGCGTCGCGCGAAGGCCCGGAGCATGAGCGCCACGAGCCCGAAGACGTGCTGGTCGTCCACGTCGAAGCTGTCCGGGACGGGGAAGCCGCCCGCCACCGACCGGCCCGGGCACTGATGGGCGCCCGCGCCGAACGACAGGCCCCAGCGGGAGACGCCCTCGGCCACATCGCGATCGGGGTCGAACGCCGAGGGGTTCGCCCCGAAGAACCGGGGATCCTGGTTCGCCGCCGCGGCATCGAGGACGACCTGGGCGTCCTTCGGGATCGTCCGGCCGGCCACGGTCGTGTCCGCCTCGGCCCGGCGCTTGATCTTCGGGGTCGTGGGCCGGAGGCGGAGCGTCTCGTGGACCGCTCGCTGCGCATAGAGCAGGTCCGTCGCCAGCCGGTCGAGGATGCCGTCCGGGTCGTCGGTCGCGAAGATCAGGTCGAAGCAGTTGACGACGGTCTGGCCGCTCGTATGCGTGCCGCCCTGGAGATAGGTTGCGACCTCGCGGATCACCCGCCCGTCGTCGCCGAGCTCCAGGTTGGGGTCGGCGCGGTGCTGCAGCAGGACCGTCAGGATGTCGTGCGGAAGGTCGGCCTCGGGGAGATTGCCCGCCGCGACCCGGTCGAGCAGCTCCTGGCGGCGGTTCCAGGCGGGCCGGAGGAAGTCCCGGTCGAACTCGAGGTACGTCTCGCGGACGAGGTCGCGGACGGCATCGGGGTCCTTCGCGTCGAGGATCGCCGAACCCTGTGAGAACACGTCGACGATGTGGACGAGGCGCCGCAGCTGTTCCAGGTCCTCCGGATCGAACTCGATCCCGGCCCGCCGGCTGGCGAGCACGACGCTCAAGACCTCGCCGAGCGCGTAGAGATCGGCCTCCTCGCCCTCGACGACACGGTCGAGCAGCCGCTCCATCACCCCCGGGAACAGGTCGTGCTCGTAGAGGCGAAGCACGTCCGGCCGGAACTGGGTGTTCTCGACGCGTCGCCGGGCGCGATGGACGCCGCCGTGGCTGATGCTGACGACGCCGTCGCGGATGTTGCCGTCGTGGTACGAGCGCTTGTCGAAGCTCCGCGACAGGTTCGCGTTGAACAACGCCTCGCGGATGTCCTCGTACCGGTCGAAGGTCACGACCTCGGTGAACTCGGTGAGGAGCTCTGCGCTCATCGTCGACCCTCGCTCAGTTCGACTCGTGGATGACGGTCCCGTCCTCGGCTACCAGCCGGATCGACTGCGTGGGACAGGTGAAGGCGGCCTCCTTCAGGAGCCGCGGATCCTGGTCGCCGGCGCCGTCGAGGGGGACCGACACGCCGAGGGAGTCGTCGATCCGGAAGGCCTGCGGCAGGATCCGGACGCAATCGCCGGAGCCGATGCACAGGTCGTGGTCGACGGTCACCTCGATCGTCATGGCGCCACCTCCGTCGTCGCGGTCCCGCGGGCCGCGCGCCTGCACGACCATGGCTCGGATTGTACACACTCGGGCCGGGAGTGGAGACAATTTCGCTGAGCCGCGTCAGACCGTCGGGACATCCGCGAAGCAGGTCAGTCCGGGCGCGGCTCGAGCGCCGGATGCTCCGTCGCGAGCCAGGTGTCCAGCTCCTCCTCGGCATCCGGGTCCGCGGCGTCGAGACCGCGCCAGGCCCGGCGCGCTGCGACGAGCCCGACCGGGATCAGCGCCAGGCCCACCGCCACGGCCGCCTGCGCGGTGACGATCGTCGCGGCAGCGCCGGCGGCGAGGGCGGCGAACGGCCGGTTGCCGAGGTGGAACATCTGGTGGAAGGACATGATCCGGCCGCGGACCGCGTCCGGGACCTCGGCCTGGAGCGTGGAGGTCAGGACCGGGAAGGAGAGCGAGAAGCCGAAGCCGAGGAAGTTGCCGGCGAGCCAGGCGACCGGCAGCCCCGGGGCGACGATCGTCAGCGCCAGGCCGACCGCCTCGAGCCCGAGCCCCACGCTCACGAGCGTCCGCGCATGGCCGGACCGGCGGAGCGGCACGAACGCCAGGAGCGCGACGGCCGAGCCGACGCTCTGGGCGGCGATCAGGAGCCCGGCGACGCTCTCGGGCTCGCCGAGCTGCTGGGCGATCGCGGGCGAGAGCGTCCGGACCACCTCGAGCGGTGCCGAGCAGGCCACGACCCCGAACAGGACGGCGACGACCCAGCGGTGCTCCCGGACGTACGCCACCGCCCCCGCCGCCCGCCGGCTCACGCCGCCGGCGGTGGACGAGACGCCGCCGCGATCCGCGCGGCCGGCGGCCAGCCCTCGTCGCCGGAGCTCGAGCATCGCGAGGATCGGCGCCAGGTAGCTGACGGCATTGACGGCGAACGCCCACGACACGCCGACCGTGCCGATGAGGATCGCCGCCAGCACCGGACCGACCATCTGGGCGATGACGAACTGGAGCGTGTTGATGCCGACCGCGTCGGTGATCTCGTCGCGGGGGACGATCGCCGGGAGGATCGAGACGAGGGCCGGCTTCGCGACCGCGTACGACGTGTTCAGCAGGAAGGCGATGACGATGACCGCGGTCTCCGACGCGCCGCCGGCGAACGACACCGCGGCGAGGATCGTCGCGAGGCCCCCGGAGACCGCGTGGGTGGCGATGACCACGGTCCGCCGGTCGAAGCGATCGCCGATCACGCCGCCGGCGATCGAGAACAGGAAGATCGGCAGGAACGAGGCGAAGTTCAGGAGTCCGACGGCGAACGCGGAGCCGGTCAGCTGGAACACGTACACGGACGCCGCGACGGTCTGGAGCCACGTCCCGACGTTCGAGAGGAAGCCGCCGGTCCAGTAGATCGTGAAGGGGCCATGGCGGAACGGGCCCAGCCGATCGCGGAAGGGTCGTCCCGGGGGCGGGCCCGCGACGGGTGTGGGCGGCGCGCTCACGGTCCGGCCCGGCGCCGCCGTGCGCCGCGCCGGCCGAAGCTCCCGGGAAACGCGCGGAGTGTGTGCAAGATCGCCCGAATGCTCGCCAATCTGGGCTGGATTGGCTACATTCTACGGGTGATGATCGGCGCTCGTCCGCAGTTCGCCGACGTCGTGCTCCGGCGCGGCCGGGTCCACGGACGAGTCGAGGCGCAGCCCACCGGGACGGCGATCGCCGTCGGCGGCGGCTCGATCCTCGCGGTCGGCGGCGACGCGGAGATCGACGCCCTCGTCGGCCCGGCGACGGATGTCTGGGAGCTCGACGGCGCCTCGGTCCTGCCCGGCTTCATCGACAGCCATACCCACTTCCACCGGGCCGCGATCGTTCGCCGGCTCCATCTCGACTTCGAGACCCTCGCGCCCGCGTCGGTCCAGGAGATCCTCGAGCATGTCCGCGCGCGGGCGCGGTCGTCGTCGCCGGACGCCTGGATCCAGGGCGACTCGTTGAGCCTCTCCCGCCTCGCCGAAGGCCGGCTACCGGTTCGCGAGGAGCTCGACGCAGCCGCCGGCGGCCGCCGCGTCGTGCTCCGCGGCATCGGCAAGCACGTCGTCGCCGCGAGCTCCGCCGCGCTCGCGGCCGCCGGGATCGATGCGTCGACACCGGATCCGCCCGGCGGCCGGATCGAGCGGGACGCCGCGGGCACTCCCACCGGGATCCTCCACGAGCGGGCGAAGCTCCGCCTCGACGCCTCGCACCCGGACACGATCATCCCGCCCACGACCCGGGAGGAGCGCCTCGCCGCCCTCCGGGAGGCCTTCGGCGACCTCCACCGGTTGGGGATCACGACGATCCACGAGATGATCCGGCTGCCCGAGGAGGCCGACGATCTCGCCGCCCTCCACGCCGCCGGCGAGCTGCCCGTCCGGGTCCGGACGTTCTATCGGGTCCACGAGACGCCGATCGACCTGGACGATCTCGCCCATCTCGGCATCCGGGCCGGCTTCGGGGACGACTGGTTCGGCGTCCTCGGGATCAAGATCAGCGTCGACGGCTGGTGCATCTTCCGGAACGCCGCGGTCGAGGAGCCGTACCTCGACGATCCGGCCAACCGCGGCCTGATGCGGATCGAGCCCGCCCTCCTCGGCGAGCTCGTCGGCCGGGCCAATGACCGGGGCCTGGCCATCGCCCTTCATGCCGTGGGCCCGCGAGCCGTCGACGCCGCGCTCGACGCGTTCGAGGCTGCCGGGCCGGCCAGCGCCCGTCCGTATCGTCTCGAGCACGGCCACCTCGACATGGACGAGCGGCGGCTGCGCCGGATCGCCGATCTCGGCGTCGTCTGGTCCGTGCAGCCGGCGCTGCTGCCCGCCTATCGCCTCGACTGGGAGGCCTCGCTCGGGCGGGAGCGGACGAACGGCATCCTCCCCCTCGCGGCCGGGCTGCGCCTCGGCATCCCGCTCCTCCTGAACTCCGACGTCCCGAGCGGCCCCCAGGACCCGATCGGCGCGATCCGGGCCGCCGTGACCCGGCGGGCCGGCGGCGGCACGATCGGCGCGGACCAGGGGATCCCGCTCGACGTCGCCTGGCGCGGCTGGACGACGTCGCCGGCCCAGGTGGCCGGGGACGGGCATCTCGGCTGCCTGGAGCCGGGTGGCGCGGCGGACATGATCGTGGTTTCGCGGGACCCATTTGTCGGTACCATCGACGACGAGCCGCCGATCGCCGTCATGGCCACGATGGTCGGTGGACGGTTCGTGTACGAGGACGGGTCATGGGCGTGAGGTCGAGGGGCCACACGACCGGATCGGTCACGCGAGCCGAAGGTCGTCGCTCGCCGGCCACGGCGGACTGCGCGAGCGCTACGGGAGGTCTGAGCCGATGGCCATGACGCCTGAGGAGCCGATGGAGCGGGCCCGGACCCGGCGCCGCGAGAACGGCAGCCCGGAGGCCGAGCACGTGCGCGCGATCATCGAGGCTGCGCGCGAGACGAACGTGACCGCCCAGGAGATCGTCCTGTCCTCGCTGCGCGACGCCGTCCTCGCCGGCGTGTTCGAGCCGGGCGCGCGGCTCCGCCAGGAGGAGCTGGCCGACATCTTCAACACGAGCCGGATCCCCGTCCGGGAGGCCCTCCGTGCGCTCGAGTACGAGGGCCTCGTCCGCTCGGAGCCGCATCGCGGCTTCACGGTCACCCGGCTCGACGCCGACGAGGTGGAGGAGGTCTACGACCTCCGGATCCTCCTCGAGTCGCACGCGATCCGCCTGGCCCTGCCGCTGCTGACCGACGAGGACCTCGACGAGCTGGAGCAGTTGTTCGCGCGCGTGCGCGAGGCCGCCAACCCCGACGAGGGCCTGGCCGCGCGCGAGGCGTTCTACACCCGGCTCTACTCGGTGACGGGTCGGCCGCGCCTGGTCGGGCTGATCATCCGGCTCCGCCAGGAGGTGGCCCGGGCATTGCGCTGGCCGACGATCCAGCACTCCCCGGAGATCCACGAGCAGTTCTTCGAGGCGGTCCGGACGGGCGACGCCGAGCGGGCGGTGGCCCAGCTCTCGGGCCACTACCGGCGCGTCGCCGCGCTCATCCGCCGGCATCTCCGCGAGAGCGAGCTGCGCGAGCGCGCCGCCAACGACCGCCGGGCGCACCGGGTCTGACGAAGCCCGGGCGCCGCGCGCGTCCCGGCCTCGCCCCGGCGCGATGCCTCCCCGAACGCCGGGGGCGTCAGTCGGCGATCAGTGGATCGCGGGCCGCCAGCGATCGAAATAGCGCTGGAGCCTGCCGATCACGACGCCGATGAACACGCCGAAGGCCCCGATCAGCAGCACGCCGAGCATCACCCGCGACGCGTTGAGCGTGTTGCCGTTCAGGCTGATGTAGAAGCCGATCCCGACGTTCGCCGCGATGAACTCGGCCACGATCACGCCGACGAGCGCGCGTCCGGCGCCGATCCGCAGGCCCGTGACGATGAACGGCACGCTGCTCGGCAGGTTCACGGAGGTGAACGTCCGCCAGCGCGACGCGCCGAAGCTCCGGGCCGTCTCGAGATGGCGCCTGTCCGCGGACCGCATGCCGGTCATCGAGCTGACCGCCAGCGTCACGAACGCCTCCAGGAAGACCACCACGAACTTCGCGGAGATCCCGATCCCGAAGACGAGGATGATCAGCGGCACGAGCGCGACGGTGGGCGTGGCATACAGCGCCGAGAGGATCGGATCGAACACCATCGAGAGCCGGCGGAACGCGCCGAGCATCAGCCCGAACGGGATGCCGATCGCGATCGCCAGGGCGAACCCGACCGCCCATTCGAGCAGGCTCGTCGCGATGTGCGGGAGCAGCACACCCGAACCGATGTCGGCGACGCCCGCTGCCCAGATCCGGGTCGGCGAGCTGAGCAGCGCCGCCTTCGCCATCTTCAGGTCGACGGCCGCCTCCCAGGCGATCAGGACCAGGACGAAGCCGATGATCCCGAAGAGGATGGGCTCGCTGATCCGCAGCCGCGTGAGACGCGACGGCGCCTTCGGATGGGTCTTCCGGGTGGACGGCTCGTCGCGCACGAGCTGGCCGGTCTGGGTCACCATGGATCAGGCGGCGCCCGCGGTCGCGGTTTCGGCCGGCGCCGCCGGCACCTGGTCGGTCCCGGCCGAGAGCTGCTTGGAGATCAGTCGCCAGATCTGGTCCTCGTAGGCGACGAACTCCGGTGTCCGCTTGATCTCCAGGTCGCGCGGCCTCGGCAGCTCGATCGGGATGTCGGCGAGGATCCGGCCGGGCCGGGCGCTCATCACGAGGACCCGATCCGACAGGAAGATGGCCTCGTCGATCTGGTGGGTGATGAAGACGACGGTCTTCTTCGCCTGCGACCAGATCCGGATCAGCTCCACCTGCATGAGCTCGCGGGTCTGCGCATCGAGCGCCGCGAACGGCTCGTCCATCAGCAGCAGGTCCGGATCGACGGTGAGAGCCCGGGCCAGGTTCGCCCGCTGCTGCATCCCGCCGGACAGCTGATAGGGGTACTTGGACTCGAACCCTTCCAGGCCGACGAGCTTGATGAGCGGCATCGCCCGCCGGTTCGCCTCCTTCCTGCCGACGCCCTGGCAGACGAGCCCGTACGAGACGTTGCTCAGCACCGAGTACCAGGGGAACAGCGACGAGTCCTGGAACACCATCGCGTGGTCCTGGCCCTTGCCGGTCCCGTAGATCTCGATCTGGCCGTCCGTCGCCGGCAGGAGGCCGTTGACGATCTTCAGGAAGGTGGACTTGCCGCATCCGCTGGGGCCGACGATCGAGACGAACTCGCCCCGGCGGACCTCGAGGTCCACCCGCTCGATCGCCGTCAGGCGCTCACGAGTGGCCTGGTCGCGGTACTCCATGCGGACGCCTTCCGCGCGCAAGGCGAGGCCCTTGTCGTCGTTCACTCCTACTCCTCGAGCTGCGGGCGCCAGCGATCGAACCGCTGCTCGATCCGGCGGATGCCGACGACCCCCAGGACCCCGGAGATCGTGAAGATGGAGACGGCGAAGAACATCCGGTCCGGCTGGATGTTCTCGTTGGCCCGGACGATCATCACGCCGAGCCCGTTGGTCTGGGCGTAGATCTCGCCGACGATGACGCCGATGAGGGCCCGGCCGATGCCCAGCCGGAGGCCGGTGATGATGAACGGGACGGTCGCCGGGCCCACGACCGACGTGAAGAGCCGGAGCTGCGATGCGCCGAAGCTCCGCGCCACGTCGAGGTAGCGGCGGTCCACGGTCCGGACGCCCTGGACCGTCGGGATGATGATCGAGAAGAACGCGCCGAGGAAGACGACCGCGATCTTCGACTCCGTCCCCAGCCCGAGCCACAGGACCAGGAGCGGGATCAGGGCGATCCGGGGCAGCGAGTTGAAGAGGTTCAGCCACGGGTCGGCCATGTAGGACAGCCGCTTGTACCAGCCGATCACGAGACCGAGGGGGATCGCGAGCACGACCGCCAGCAGATAGCCCGTGATGAACTCGAAGACGCTGACCCGGACGTCATTCCAGAAGCGGGCGATCTGCACCTCGCGGATCGCGGCCGCGACGATGTCGGTCGGCTTGCTGAAGAAGAACTTGTCGATGAAGCCGACGCGGCTGCCGATCTCCCAGAACAGGAGGAAGACCGCGACGCCGAGCAGGCCCAGCGTGATCCGCTCGTTCCGGCGCAGCCAGCGTTCGTACGCCGATCGCTGCTTCCGGTCCCGCGGGTTCCGGACAGGCCGAAGCGTCCGGTTGGCGGCGGTCATCGACAGGGGCCCATTCGAGTCCTCAAGCGGCGCCGTCACGGCGCTCCGCGGCGAAGGGAATGGCGGGGCGGATTGGATGGAGTCTCGGCCAAGATTGTAGACAATGTCAATGCCTTCGGTTACATTCCGGACCGGGGTCACCCCATCGAACGGCCGTCGCAAGCGGCGGTATCCGGAGGAGGCAACGGCGCATGGAGAAGGCGATGGAGACTGGCG
>DATBGP010000378.1:0-11160 GCA_036557925.1 Candidatus Limnocylindrales bacterium
CGCCCCGCGGCCGTAGAGCCAGCCGCCGTCGCCGCGCTCGGACAGCCACCGAACGTCCGGCACCCCGTCGGGCGAGGCGGCCGGCGACGGGGCGACAGCCCTCGCGAGGTCGCCGCCGACCGCGACCGGCGCGGACACTGGCGCCGGCGCCCGGATCGCCGTCATCGCCACCGCCGCGAGCGCGACGGAGGCGGCCAGGACGAGCCCGGCCAGGGTGGGGCTGGTGATCGATGCGACACGTGCCGTTGCCGCCTCTGCGGATCGTGACCTCGTGGCCACCGGGACCTCCTCCGACGGGATCCGGCAGGATCGGGCGGGGGAGGCGGGCGGCGAGGCCGGCAGTCTCGCAGGCGGTCCTTATCCCCGGCTTACGCGCCGCGAACCGTTCCGGGACGGTCGAGGCGAGAGGTCGAGCCGGAACGTCGGCCGGGACCGTCGCGCGTGGTAGCATCCGCGGGCTACCTCGATGCCGCGGGGTCGCGAAGCCGGTGAGAGTCCGGCACAGTCCCGCTACGGTGACCACACCCGAACGGCGTGTGGAAGTCCGGTCGCCGGGCCCGCGGTCGATGCTCTACCTTCGAGAGAAAGGGCAGGCACGATGCGTCCGTCCGGCTGATCACCCCTCCTTCGTCCGAAGCGAGGGGTTTCGTGTGTCCACGGCCCTCGCCCCACCCCGATTCCCGGAGCCTGACGTGTCGTCCCTGCCCGATCCCGCCCTCCCGACCCGGTCGATCCGCCGCCGCGTCGCCGCCCTCCTCGCGGCCGCGACCTTCGCCGTCGCCGCGTGCAGCGGCGCCGCGACGTCCGCCCCGTCGGCGGCGGCGCCATCGGCCACCGCCTCGCTCGTTCCCGCCGCCACCGCGAGCGCCGAGCCTTCGATCGCGCCGTCCCCGTCGCCGGCCTTCCCGGTCGCGCTCACCGACGACGAAGGCACGACGGTCCAGCTCGCCGAGGAGCCCGACAGGATCGTCTCGCTGACCCCGGCCGAGACGGAGGTCCTCTATGCGATCGGTGCCGGTGACAAGGTCGTCGGCAAGGTCGAGGACATCGCGAACTTCCCGCCCGAGGCGAAGGACGTCCCGGTCGTCAGCGCGTTCGGCGCGAACGGCGTCAACGTGGACGTCGAGAAGATCGTGGGACTGGGGACCGACCTGGTGATCGCCGGCGGCCAGGGCGGCACGCCCCAGGACGCGATCGACAAGCTCCGCTCGCTGAAGATCCCCGTCCTCGTGATGTACGCACCGAACGTCGACGCGGTCTACCAGGACATCGAGCTCACCGGCGACGCGGTCGGCGAGTCCGAGGCGGCCGACGCCCTGGTGACCTCGATGAAGTCGGACTTCGACCAGGTGGCGGCCGCGACGGCCGGGGCGAAGAAGCCGCGCGTCTTCTACGAGACGGGCGACCAGCCCGCGGTCTACGGGATCGCCGACAACTCCGTCTACCAGCAGATGATCTCGCTCGCCGGCGGTGAGCCGGTCACGACCGGCAGCGCGACGAGCTGGGAGATGCCGACCGAGAAGCTCGTCACCGCCGATCCCGAGCTGATCATCCTCGGCGACGCGGCGTACGGCGTGACCGCCGACGCGGTGAAGAAGCGGCCCGGCTGGGCCGGGATCACGGCCGTGAAGAACGGCGCGATCACGGGTATCGACGACATCCTCGTCACGCGACCCGGTCCGCGGCTCGGCGACGGGTTGCTGCTCCTCGCGAGCGCGATCCATCCCGAGGTGAACCTGCCGGTGCCGTCGCCCGCGGCGTCAGGCGGCTGAGGGGAGGCCGGCAGGATCGTGGCCACCCGCCAGGACGCCCTCGGGGCCGCTCGAGCCGTCGGCTGGTCCACGGCGCGGCATCGCCGCGGGCTCGTCCTGGCGGTCGGCGGCCTCGTCGCGCTCGGCGTCGCCCTGGTCCTTGCGGTCGCCGTCGGCACGGTCGCGGTCGCGCCCGGCGATACGATCGGGATCCTTGCCCGGCGCCTGCTCCTGCTGGATGTGCCCCGGACATGGTCGGCGACCGCCGAGACGATCATCTGGGACCTGCGCCTGCCGCGCGTCCTGGAGGCGATGGTCGTGGGGCTCGGGCTGGCCGTCGCGGGGACGACGTTCCAGGGCCTGCTTCGGAACCCGCTCGCGGACCCCTACGTGCTCGGCACCGCGTCCGGCGCGGCCCTCGGTGCCGCGATCGCGGTCCTGATTCCCATCCGGATCGAGATTCTCGCGTTCGGGCTCCTGCAGCTCCTCGCGTTCGCCGGCGCGCTCCTCGCGGTGACCGCGGTCTACCGGCTGTCGCGGACCGCCGGCGGCTCGCCGATGACGAGCCTCCTCCTGACCGGCTATGCCCTCGGCTCGCTGCTCGCGGCGGCCCTCGCGATGGCGATGTACCTGTCCGGGGCGCAGCTCCGCCAGATCTTCGCCTACCTCCTCGGCAGCTTCGAGAACGCGTCGTGGTCGGAGCTCGGCGGGGCAACGCTGATCATCGCCGTCGGATCCGTCCTGATCCTGGTCCGGGCGAAGTCCCTGAACGGCCTCCTGCTCGGCGAGGAGACGGCCGCGCATCTCGGCGTCGACGTCCGTCGCGAGCGGGCGATCCTGCTCGCTCTCGCCTCCCTCATCACGGCCGCGGCCGTCGCGGTGAGCGGCCTGATCGGGTTCGTGGGGCTCGTCGTGCCGCACCTCGTCCGGATGGCAGTGGGCCCGAACGCCCGGCTCGTCCTGCCGCTGTCGGCGATCGGCGGGGCGCTGCTCATGGTCTCGGCCGACACGGTGGCGCGGTTGCTCGGCGACCTCCCGGTCGGCGTGATCACCGCCGTCATCGGGGCGCCGTTCTTCCTCTTCCTCCTGCGTCGGGCGCAGCGCGGGTACGAGCTGTGAGCGCCGGGCTGTCGCTGCGGGGCGTCGCCGCCGGGTACGGCCCGCGGACGGTGCTCCGCGACGTGGACCTGGCCATCGACGCCGGCGAGTCCGTGGCGATCGTGGGGCCGAACGGGGCCGGCAAGTCGACGCTCCTCCGGCTGCTGACCGGCGTGCTCGCGCCGACCTCGGGGGCGATCGAGGTCGACGGCCGGCCAATCGGCGGGCTGACCCGGGACGAGGTCGCGCACCGGATCGCGGTGGTGCCGCAGCCGTCGAGCCTGCCGTTCGCGGCGACCGTGGAGGAGGTGGTCGCGCTGGGGCGATTGCCGCACGAGGACCGGTTCCGCGGGCTCCGTCCGGCCGACCGTGCCGCCGTCGCGGCGGCCATCGAGCGGGTGGGCCTCGGCCGGCTCGTCGGTCGGGACGTCCGGGAGCTCTCGCTCGGCGAGCGGCAGCTTGTCCTCCTCGCCGTCGCGATCGCCCAGGCGGCGCCGATCGTGATGCTCGACGAGCCGACGGTCCACCTCGACATCCGCCACCAGTTCGACGTGATGGACCTCCTCGCCGACCTGAACCGGCGGGACGGCCGGACGATCGTGACGGTCCTCCATGACCTCCACCTCGCGGCGACGCGGATCCCGCGGATCGTCGTGGTCGCCGGTGGCGGCATCGCGGCGGATGGACCACCGTCGATCGCGCTCGATGGCGAGCGGATCCGGGAGGTCTTCGGCGTCGATCCGGCCCTGCTGCCGGACGGCCCGTGGAGCCCGGGCCGGGCGGCGCCGGCGACGACGGTGACGGCTCATGGGTGACGTCGCGTTCCGCGGCGAGGGCACGCGGCCGGTCGCGGGCCGGCCGCTCGACGAGATCGTCGTGGCCGTCGGCTTCCTGACGCGGGTGCCGGTCCGGATCCGGTCCGATCGTCCGGCCCGGACCGGCGCAGCGGCGTTCGGGGTCGTCGGCGCGGCGATCGGGCTGGTTGCCGCCCTGCCGATGTTCCTGGCCGGCGGCGCCCATCCCTGGCCGGCCGCGATCCTTTCGGTCGCGCTCCTCGCCGCGATCAGCGGCGGCCTCCACCTGGACGGGCTCGCCGACACGTTCGACGCCCTGGCGGCACCGGCCGGTTCGGCGGAGCGGGCCCGGACGGATCCGCGCACCGGATCGGCCGGCGTCGTCGCGATCGTCGTCGTCCTCGCGCTCCAGGCCGCCGCGCTTGGCGAGCTGTTGGAGTCCGGCTGGACGGTGACCGTCATCGCCACCCTGATCGCCGGCGTTGCCGTGTCCCGCGCCGCGACACCGGCCTGGGCGATCCTCGTCGGGCGGCGGATGCGACCGAGCGAGGGCCTCGGGGCGTGGTTCGCGGACCAGGTGACAGCCGGTGCCGTCGCGGTCGCCGTCGTGTCGGCCGTCGTCATCAGCCTCCTCCTCGTCGAGCTCGGGAGCCTGCTGGTCCTCCTCGCGGTCGTGTCCGGCACCGCGATCGGCTCGCTTGTCGCCGGCTGGCTCGTCGCCTCCCGCCGCCAGCTGGACGGCGACGGCTACGGCGCGATCGTCGAGCTCACGCTGACTGGGATCCTGCTCGCCGCTGCGGTGATCGGATGAGCCGGCCGCTCGTCGTGATCCTCGGCGGGACGCGGAGCGGGAAGAGCCGCTTCGGCCGGGACCGGGCCGTCGAGCTGGCCGATGGCGGCCCGGTCACGTACGTCGCCACGGCACTCCCCGGTGACGGCGAGCTGGACCGGCGGATCGCGCTGCATCGCGCCGACCGTCCCTCGGACTGGGCGACGGTCGAGCCGGGACGGAACCTCGTCGCCGCGATCCGGGCGATCCCGGCCGGAACCACGATCCTCCTCGACGGGCTCACGCTCTGGCTCAGCCAGCTGCTGGACGAGCACGCGCCGGACGCCCTCGCCGTCGCGGACGGCCCGGTCGAGGATCTCCGCCACGCGCTCGCCGCGCACGAGGGACCCGTCATCGTCGTGAGCGACGAGATCGGGCTCGGGGCGATGCCGATGCAGCCGCTCGCCCGGGCGTTCGGCGACCTGCTCGGGATCGCCCACCAGCGCCTCGTGGACGACGCCGACGAGGCGTGGTTCCTCGTCGCGGGTCGTCCGATCCGCCTCGAACCGGAGCCCGTCCGATGACCCTCGTCGTCGAGCCAGTCGATCCGAACACGGCGCCACCGGAACGTGGTTCCGCGCCGGCCCTCCCCGCCGCCATCGACCACCCGGTCTGGCTCGTCCGCCATGCCCCGACGACCTGGACCGGCCGGCGCTGGTGCGGGCGTGCCGATCCGCCGCTGAGTCGCGACGGCCACGCCCTTGCCCGCCAGGTCGCGGCCCGCCTCGCGCCCGAGCTGCCCGGCACGACCATCGTCCGCTCCAGTCCGGCGCGGCGGGCCAGCTCGACCGCCCGGGCCATCGCGCGAGCCGCGCAGCTGACCTTCGCGATCTGCCCGGAGCTCGTCGAGGTCGACGTCGGCCGGGTCGAGGGCCTCACCTGGGGGGAGCTCTCGACCCGTGAGCCGGCCGTCGTCCGGGCCATCGGCCGCGGCCATCCGATCGACTGGCCGGACGGGGAGTCCTCGGCCGCGGTCGCCGATCGAGCCCGGCGCGTGGCGGACGGGATCCGGGAGGATGCGATCGCGCGGCCGGTCCTGATCGTGTCGCACGGCGCGTTCCTCCATGCGCTCGTGGCGGCGCTGGCCGAGCCGGATCCGGCCGTCGCGCTCGCGCCGGCGCTCGTGGCGAGGTCCGCGCCGCTCCATGCCGGCGGGGTCCTTCGCCTGGTCCCTCGCGCCTCCACGGCCCCGAGCGCATGAGCGGCATCGGCGCGCTCCGGAAGGCGAGCCTCCAGGAGCTCCTCGAGGCGATCGGACCGCTGGATCGCGAGGCGATGGAGGCGACGGCTCGTCGCCTCGACCGATTGACGAAGCCGCCGGGGAGTCTCGGCCGGCTGGAGACGCTGGCGATCGAGCTGGCGGGCATCCGGGGGGAGCCCGTCATCTCGATCGACCGGCCGGCGATCGCCGTCTTCGCGGGCGATCACGGGATCACCCGGCAGGGCGTCTCGCCCTACCCGCCGGAGGTCACGCGTCAGATGGTCGCGAACTTCGCCGCGGGCGGGGCCGCCATCAATGTGCTCGGCCGCGCAGCGCGGGCGGACCTCGTCGTGGTGGACGTCGGGGTGACCGGCGAATCCCTCGCGCTCGAGCCGGATGGGCCGGCCGCCGGCGCTGCCGGAGCCCGCTTCGTCGGCGCGCGCGTCGCGCCGGGCACGCGCGACTTCTCGGTCGAGCCGGCCATGAGCCGCGACGAGACCCTGGCGGCCGTCGACGTGGGTCGACTGATCGCGGCCGCCCTCATCGACGACGGCTGCGATCTCCTCGGGGTCGGCGAGATGGGGATCGGCAACACCACCGCGTCCAGCGCGCTCGTCGCCGCGCTGACCGGCCGGCCCGCTGCCGAGGTGACCGGACGCGGCACCGGTCTCGACGACGCAGGCGTCCGCCGCAAGGCCGCCGTGATCGACGCCGCGCTCGCGCGACACCGCCCGGACCCGGAGGACCCGCTCGATGTCCTCGCGACCGTCGGCGGCCTCGAGATCGCCGCGCTCGTCGGGGCGATCCTCCAGGCTGCGGCGGATCGGACCCCGGTCGTGCTCGACGGGTTCATCACCGGAGCCGCCGCGCTCGTCGCATCGCGCCTCGCGCCGGACCTGCCGGCGCACTTGATCGCGAGCCATCGCTCGGCGGAGCCGGGTCATCGACTCGTCCTGGAGTCGCTCGGCCTGGAGCCCGTCCTCGATCTCGGCCTCCGCCTCGGCGAGGGCAGCGGCGTGGCCCTGGCGATCCCCGTGGTCGCCGCCGCCGCCCGGGTCCTCGGCGAGATGGCGACGTTCGAGGACGCGGGCGTCTCGGACCGCGACTGACGGTCCGAAGGACCCGTCGGGCGCCACCTTCCGCCATCATCCCGCCATGCGCATCGCCGACTTCGCCCTCGAGCGGTATTTCGCCCGCTGGGAGTTCGCCGTCCGGCACCTGCTCTGCGCCTCGGACGTCGAGGGCTGGCGTCTCGCCGACGTCCTCGCCCTCGCCGACGACGAGACGGCCCGGCTGTGGGCCGACCTCCGCCTCGGCTACAGCGAGGCGCCCGGCCATCCACTCCTTCGCGCGGAGATCGCGGCCCTGTACGAGACGATCGATGCCGAGGACGTCCTCGTCTTCGCCGGCGCCGAGGAGGCGATCTTCTGCATCTCGAACGTCCTCCTCGGGCCCGGCGACCATGCGGTGGTCACGTGGCCGGGCTACCAGAGCCTCTACGAGGTCGGCCGGGCGACGGGCGCGGGCGTGGCGCTGCACGTCCTCCACGAGGACGACGGCTGGAGGCTCGACCCGGAGCGGCTGATCGCCGCGCTCCGCCCGAACACCCGCCTCGTCGTCGTCAACGCGCCGCACAACCCGACCGGGATGCTGCCGAGCCACGCGGACTGGGCACGACTGACCGGTGAGCTCGCGCGGCGCGGGATCCATCTCCTCGCCGACGAGGTCTATCGCTTCCTCGAGGTCGACGAGGCCGACCGCCTGAAAGCTGGGGCCGACGCCTTCGGCCGCGGCGTCTCGCTCGGCGTGATGTCGAAGTCGTTCGCGATGGCCGGGCTCCGGATCGGCTGGCTCGCGACCCGCGACCGGGAGCTGCTTGCCCGCTGCGCCGCGTTCAAGGACTACACGACGATCTGCTCGGCGGCGCCCTCCGAGATCCTCGCGCTGATCGGGCTTCGAGCCCGGACCGAGGTGCTCGCCCGCAGCCGGCGCATCGTCGGGACGAACCTGCCGCTGCTCGATCGCTTCTTCGCGGACCACGAAGATCGATGGTCGTGGGTCCGGCCTCGCGGCGGCTCGATCGGCTTCGCCCGGCTCCTGGACGACGAGCCGGCGGAGGCCTTCGCCGCGCGGCTCGTCGAGGAGGACGGCGTCCTGCTCCTCCCCGGCAGCGTGATCGGGCACGACGGCAACCACGTCCGGATCGGGTTCGGCCGGGAGGACCTGCCCGAGGCCCTGGCCGGCCTGGAGCGGTTCCTCGCGCGCCACCCGGCGCCGGGCAGGGCCGCCGCGGAGGTCTGACATGGCCGAGTGGATCTATTTCATCCATCCGCCGCGCGAGAACTTCGCGGCCACGATGACCGACGACGAGCGAGAGGTCTGGGGCGTTCACTTCGAGCGGTTCCAGCGGGCCCTCGCGGACGGCTCGATCATCCTGGTCGGCCCGACCCTCGGGCCCGTGAACACGGGGATCTGTATCTTCGAGGCGCCCGACGAGGCGTCCGCCCGCGCCTTCATGGACGCCGATCCGGTGTTCCAGGCGGGGTTCGCCCGCAGCGAGCTCCGACCGTTCCGCGTCTCCCTGTTGCGCGGACGCGACTGAGGGCCGTCGTCCCACCGGGATCTCATCCGTTTTCCGGTTGTGATCGCTCCGCGCATGCCGGAGAATGCGTCGGCCGGACGCGGTCCGTCCGGCCCTGCCGTGGGCGAAGACCCCGCCCCCGGACCCCTGAGGGAGGACCACTCGGTGGCCATCGACACCACAGCGCCCCGCTCCCGTCGCGCGATCCTCGCCGGAGCCCTCGGCGGAGCCGGCGCGATGCTCGCCGCCACGCTCGGCCGCGCCGCCCCCGTCGCCGCCGCGAACGGCGACCCGGTGTCGCTCGGCAAGGGCACGACGGCCACGGACAACGCCGCCACGGCCAGCACGATCGTGAACGGCGGCGCCTCCAACCCGACCCTGGGCGCCAAGTCGACGACCGGCGCCGGCGTCTTCGGGAACAGCGGCGCGGCACCTCCCGGCGACACGGACTTCACCCAGACCGGCGTGTACGGCTTCGCCGACATCGACGCGGCGGACGCGGGCGTCTGGGGCGACACGATCCAGGGCATCGGCGTGGTCGGCACCGGCGACTGGGGCGTCGCGGGCTTCGGCTTCGTCGGCGGCGTCGGCTCGGCGCCCGAGACCGGCACCGGCCTCCATGGCTTCGCCGGCACCGGCAACCTCAACGTCCCGGCGGCGGGCACCGCGATCCACGGCCATGCAGGCCCGGGGGCGACGACCGGCATCTACGCCTCGGCGAGCTCGCCGACCCAGACCGCGCTCTACGTGAGCGGCGGGTTCAAGACGAGTCGCAGCGGCCGGAGGAACATCTCGGCCTCGGCGACGTCGCTGAAGGTCACCGTCCCGGGCGCGACCGCCGGGTCATGGGCGATCGCGACGCTCCAGACGAGCGTCAGCGGTTGCTACGTCCGAGCGGCGGTCACGTCGACGAACGCGGTGACGATCTACCTGTCGAAGGCGCCGGGCAAGACCGTCGCCGTCGGCTACCTCGTCGTCAACTAGGTCCACGACGATGCAGCCACTGAAGCATCTCCGACCCGCCTGGACGGCGCGCGTCCGGGCGGCGGGCAAGCCGTCCGCGGCGGGTGCGAAGTCGCACGCGTCGATCGCGAAGGCGGCCGACGCGCGACTCGGGAAGCGGACATTCGGGCACCTCACGAAGGCGCAGCGGACGGAGATCACCCGGGCCCGCCACGCGGCCGTCCTCGATCGAGTCGGCAAGCGCAGCCACGGGGCGGGCTGACCGGGACAGCACGGCAGGCAGGGGGTCGGCGGCCATGGACATCCAGCTCGGGACCCAGCGGATCCTCGCGCTCGAGGAGCGCGAGGGTGTCGACGTCCTGCGCCAGCGGGCGATGGACAAGCGGACCCAGGCGTTCGGGAGCGGGCTGGGCTCGCTCCTGTCCCGCCCGAAAGCGGAGGAGATCGAGCTCGTCACGAGCCAGCGCCGGCTCGAGCCGTTCTGGCACGTGGCCGGCCGGGCGACCTACGTGTACGAGCGGCGCCGCCCGTACACGGTCCCGGCGAGCGCGCCCGAGGTCCACGAGGTCACAATCCAGGGCGCCACGTACCCGGTCGCGGCCTCGGGGCCGGGCGCCCGCTCCTTCACCGTCGACGCGACGGAGCACTGCCGGGAGGAGATCGCCCACGAGCTGAACGCGGATGCCCGAACCGGCACGGACGTCGCCGACGCGAAGGCCGTGCTGTCCGGACCACGGCGAGAGGTCGACGATCCGGCGAAGCTGGCCGAGGGCGACACGATCGTCGTGCCGCCCGAGCACCGCGCCTCCTACGTCGTCCGCCAGCTCCTCTCGGAGATGCTGAAGCCGGTCCAGGCCGACACGATCCTCGAGGAGTCGCTGACCCTCGAGACGACCGACCTCGTCTATCGGCCCGTCTGGGCCTTCGAGTTCCACTGGAAGCCGAAGGACAAGCGGGGCGTGGTCGAGATCGACGCCGTCACCGGGACGATCCGGGCCGGCGGGTCGCTCCTGCCGCAGCTCGGCAAGGTGATCAGCCGCGACGCCCTGTTCGACATCGGGGCCGACACCGTCGGCCTGCTCGTCCCGGGCGGCTCGATCGCCGTCAAGGTCGCTCGAGCGGCGCTCGACAAGGGCTACTGATCCCGCGGCACTCCGATCGCCGGTGCCGGCGTCCGACGTTCCGGTACACAACTCAGCCTTGCGTTACGCGAGGCGAGCGCCCGAATTCTTGCCGAATGCCGGCCTGAGTTGCGGATGGGCCGGTTTCGGCTCGTCGGCCCACGGACCGGAACGAGCGGCGGCGCGGAACGCCTCCTTGGTTTGCGTCCCGGACATCGGCCCGGGTTCAGACTGCCGTTGTCTCCCCGGCCTGGGGGGTCTCGTGCGCTCGGGTGTGCCAGTCGTCGAGCATCCACTCGAGCTTCGGCGGAAGCCGGAAGCTGCGGCCTTCGCCGGGACCCTCGCCCGGACCGAACGGCCGCGGATGGCGATGCCCCGGACCCTCGAAGCCCCATGGGCCCTCTCCGGACGCCCACATCGCCCGCCGGCGCCGTGCGCCCTTGGCGATGATCAGCGCCGCCGGGATGAGCAGGAGCAGTGCCGGACCCGGTCCGCCACCTCGTCGTTCCTTGTTCATGTCGTCCTCCGACGGTTCCGTGCTCGCGGACCGGGCCGGGTGGCCTGCCGCGATGAGGACCACGCTCGGGTCCCGATGTGAAGCGAACGTGGAGACGGTGCGGAGGAGTTCGGGGGTTGCCGAATCCTGACGCGTTCTGGACGGGGCCGATGCGATAGTTGCCCCATGCCGGTCCGGACGGTCATCGAGCACGGTCCCAAGGACAAGCGGTCGGTCGCGTTCAGCCTGGATTGGCCGGGGTGGAGCCGCGGCGAGAAGAGCGGAGAGCTCGCCGTCGCGACGCTCGAGCGCTACCGCGAGCGCTA
>DATBGP010000379.1:0-11133 GCA_036557925.1 Candidatus Limnocylindrales bacterium
GGCGCGCACCGGCGATGTGGTCAGGCGACGAACGCCTCGCGTGCCCGCGGACCCCCGCGTTCGCCGCCCGACCGTGACCGACGTCGCCGGCGGATCGAGGTGACGGTCGCCGGTGCAGCCGGAGCGATCGCCTCGGGCGCCATCGGTCGGGCGAAGTAATACCCCTGACCGTAGGTGCAGCCGAGGTCCCGCATCCGGGCCGCCTGATCGGCGTCCTCGATGCCTTCCGCGACGGTCGTGAGCTCGAGCCGGTCGCTGATCGCGACGATCGCGCCGGCCCTCGGGCTCGTCTGGTGGTCCGTGGCGCCGGCGGGTCCGCGGACCAGCTCCGGCGCGATCTTCAGGGTGTCGATCGGGACGTCGCGCAGCTCGGCGAGCGGAAACGCGCCGATCCCGAAGTCGTCGATTGCGACCTGGACGCCGAGCCGGCGCAGGGCCGCCAGGGTCGAGAAGGTCTGCGGCGTCGCCCGGAGGAGGGCGGTCTCGGTGATCTCGAGGCGGAGGCGCTCGGGATCGAGGCGGCTGTCCTCGAGGGTCGACGCGACGGCGGCCGCGAAGTCGCCACGCTGCATCTCCCGGGCCGACACGTTCACGCAGAGGAACAGGGGCTCGGCCGACACGTCCGGCGACCAGGCGGTCGCCTGCCGGCAGGCCTCGGCGAGCACCCATCGGCCGATCGACTCGATCGTGCCGTTCTCCTCGGCGATCCCGATGAAGTCGTTCGGGCCGACGACGCCGCGATCCGGATGGTCCCAGCGGAGCAGGGCCTCGACGCCGGCCATCGTGCCGGTCGCGAGGGACACGATCGGCTGGTAGACCACCCGGAGCTGGCCCAGGTCCACGGCGGCGCGGAGCTGCGAGCCCAGCTCGAGCCGGTCGCGGATCGCGGCGGCCCGCCGCGGATCGGTGGCGCGGTCGGCCTCGGCGCGGCTGCGGGTCCGGGCGGCGGCGGCGCGACGGTGCTGCGTCGCGGAGGCGGCGAGGACGAGGCCGGAGGCCGCGATCAGGACGACCGCGCGACGGCGATGGGAGCGACCGGAGTGGGCCAACTGGGTCACCTCCCAAGCTGCGGTGGCCTGATCGCGGCTGGTGGACGGGCCTTGATGACCCGCCGGCCGTGTCACCCGACCGAGGTTCGATCGAGCGATGGAACCGTAGGCCGGGGTTCGCGATCCACGGAGGGGCGACTTCGTACCCCGCGAATTGCGGCCGGCGTAGCCCGGTGCCCCGATGCCCCGGTGCGCGCGCGCACGTCCCACGTGGACGGGGGCCCGATGGTCCCGGACGTGAGCCGGAGCGGTGGGCTGGGGGTCGGTCCGGATCCCGTCGCCGGACGGCCGCTCGCGCCCGTCAGTCGGGGCCATCTCCCGTCGTCGGCGGGCGCTCCCCGTCCGGGCGACCCGGCTGCTGCCCGCGCGTCGCCTCGTACGCTTCGACGGCGCGCCGGATCTGGCGGCGCTTCACCTGGGGGATGACCTCGAGCAGCACGACGATGACCGCTGCCGTCCAGAGCGCGAAGCCGAAGGTGTAGAGCATGTCCGCGAGGAGCGCCACCGGTTCGTCCGGGCCTCCCGACTTCACCAGGTAGCCGGCGACGTACGCGATCAGGCCGACCACGAACGTGGTCGCGAGCGTCCAGTAGAGGAAGCGCTGCCCGTACGCGTTCTCCCGCATCTCCGGGAGATGCTTCTCGAACCATTCGCGGGCGCCCGGATCGTTCAGCAGGGCGGCGGTCCCCTCGTCGAGGGGTGGGGTCGGCTGCGACATCGGCGGTCTCCGGAACCGGGTTGGCGAGGGGGCCGGCCGGATCGGGATGGTCAGCTCGCGCCTCGGTCTCCTCAGGGTAGCCCGATCCGCGACTCAGGCTCGTTTTGGGGACGGTAACGTCCTGCGCTAGAATCCCCGCCGCGGCGGAGTAGCTCAGTGGTAGAGCAGGGGACTCATAAGCCCTTGGTCGGTGGTTCGAATCCGCCCTCCGCTACCAGACCCGCCCAACACGACGCCCGGCGCCGATGACGGCGGCCGGGCGTTCCGGCACCCGGGTCCCGGCGTGCATCCACGCTGGCCGTCCGCGCGAATCCCGGGTATGAACAGGTGACGCTCCCGGACCTTGGTCTCATGGGGTCGTCACGAAGCGATCGGTATACTCGACCCGGCTGGTTGCCGCGCTGCGGCAGCCACAGATCCCGGAGGCTCCGTTGAATTCCAGGTTCTTCCGCAATGGCGTGGTGATGCTGGCCCTCGTGGTCGTCGCCCTGGCCGTTGTGTTCACCGTCGTGAACTCGAACTCCTCGCCGAACGACCAGCCGTACTCCGTCTTCCTCGACAACGTCGCGGCAGGCAAGGTCAAGGACGTCTCGCAGGAGGGCTCGACGCTCACCGTCACGGCGTCCGACAACACCAAGTACACCGTCACGGTGCCCGGCCTGCTGGCGGACCAGGTCCTTCCCGACATCCGAGCCGCCGCCGCGGAAGGAAAGGTGCCCCCGCCGACGTTCGGCGCCAAACCCGCCCCGGACAACGGCTGGATCAGCATCCTGATCACCGGGCTCCTGCCGATCCTGATCATCGGCGGGTTCATCTTCTTCATGATGAGACAGGCCCAGGGCACCAACAACCAGGCCCTGAGCTTCGGCAAGAGCCGAGCCCGGATGTTCCTCGGCAACAAGACGGTCGTGACGTTCGCGGACGTCGCCGGGGTCGACGAGGCGAAGACCGAGCTCCAGGAGGTCGTCGAGTTCCTGAAGTACCCGGAGAAGTTCAACTCGCTCGGCGCGCGGATCCCGCGCGGCGTGCTGCTCGTCGGGCCTCCGGGCACCGGCAAGACGCTGATGGCCCGGGCCGTCGCCGGTGAGGCCGGCGTCCCGTTCTTCAGCATCTCCGGCTCGGAGTTCGTCGAGATGTTCGTCGGCGTGGGCTCGAGCCGCGTCCGCGACCTGTTCGACCAGGCCAAGCGCAACAGCCCGTGCATCGTCTTCGTGGACGAGATCGACGCGGTCGGCCGCCAGCGTGGCGCCGGCCTCGGTGGCTCCCACGACGAGCGTGAACAGACCCTGAACCAGATCCTCGTCGAGATGGACGGGTTCGACACGAACACGAACGTGATCGTCGTCGCCGCCACCAACCGGCCCGACGTCCTGGACCCGGCGCTCCTGCGCCCCGGCCGGTTCGACCGCCAGGTCATCCTCGACCGGCCGGACATGAAGGGCCGTGTCGCGATCCTGAAGGTCCACACGAAGGGCAAGCCGCTCGACAAGGCGGTCGACATCGAGGGCGTCGCCCGCCAGTCGCCGGGCTTCTCGGGGGCCGACCTCGCGAACCTCGTGAACGAGGCGGCAATCCTCTCGGCCCGCCGCAACAAGAAGGTCATCGGGATGTCCGAGTTCACGGAGGCGCTCGAGCGGATCGTCGCCGGCCCGGAGCGGAAGTCCCGGATCATCTCCGACGCGGGGAAGGCGATCATCGCCTTCCACGAGGGCGGCCACGCGGTCGTCCAGCGGATCCTCCCGAAGTGCGATCCGGTGAACAAGGTCACGATCATCAGCCGCGGCATGGCCCTCGGCTACACGATGGCCCTGCCCACCGAGGACCGCTATCTCCAGTCCAAGACCGAGTTCGAGGACAAGATCGCCGGGCTTCTGGGCGGCAACGCCGCGGAACGCCTCGTCTTCGGCGACACGACGACGGGTGCCTCGAACGACATCGAGAAGGCGACCGACCTGGCTCGCCGGATGGTCACCGAGTTCGGGATGAGCGATCGTCTCGGCCCGCTGTCCTTCGGCAAGCGCGACGAGCTCGTGTTCCTCGGACGCGAGATCGGCGAGCAGCGGAACTACTCCGACGAGGTCGCGAAGCAGATCGACGAGGAGGTCCGGGCCATCATCGACCACGCCTACGAGCGGGCGATGGAGGTCCTGGTCACCCACCGTGACAAGCTGAACGCCCTCGCCGAGAAGCTGGTCGCCGAGGAGACGGTCGATGCCGACGGCTTCGAATCGCTCTTCAGCGACCTGCCGCCGAAGCCGCCGACCCGCGACGCGCCGACGGCGGTCGTGGGCCCGAACCAGCCCACCCCGGGCGTCCAGCCCGCCCCGAGCCCGACCCCGGCCTGATCGGCCGGCGCCGGCCCGAACCCCCCGCTCCGAACCGACCCCGGGCCGACGGCCCGGGGTCGAACGATTCCGCGTCCCCGGCCCCAAGCGCCGCGCATCCGGTGTGCCCGTCCTGCATCGGCCGATCCAACCTGTCAGTCCGATGCACCTCGATGCACAACCTGTGCACTCGAGGCCGTTCGCGGGTCGCATGTGTGCATGGGGCGCAAGGCTAGAGGAGGGCGACGCCCGAACCACCCGGAATCTCGGCCGCCCGCCAGGGCCTCCAGGATCCTCCGCCCCGGAATGGCATCCGCGACGAGCGACGGTCCGATGGCTCGCAGGCTGGCCCGGTTGGATCGGGTGTCCGCGATCAGGAGGAGGACGCGGTCTGTCGGCGTGTCACGCTGCTTGATCGCCGTTCGCCTCGCCAGCGCCTGCGCGTCGCGAATTCGCGTCTCGGCATCGACGGATGCGGCAGGGCGAACGGGCCTTCACCGCGGCTTGCGCGCCCGATCCGCACGGTCGGCATGGCGCCGATACCATCGCGGAATGACCACCACCAACCCAGCCGCCACCGACCCGTCGGTCGAATCGTGGCTTGCCGCTCACGCGGAGGCTCGGCTCGAGTCGTACCGGGACTTCCTGCGGATCCCGAGCATCTCGGCCCTGCCGCAGCACGCGGACGACTGCCGCCACGCCGCGGAGTGGATCGCCGAGGATCTCCGCCGGATCGGCGTGGAGCACGTCGAGGTCTGCCTGACCGACGGCCACCCGATCGTCTACGGCGACTGGCTCCACGCGGATGGCGCGGCGACGGCCCTCGTCTACTGCCACTACGACGTCCAGCCCGTCGACCCGGTGGACCTCTGGGACTCGCCGCCGTTCGAGCCGGTGGTCGTCGACGGTCGGATGCTCGCCCGCGGTGCATCGGACGACAAGGGCCAGCTCCACATGCACCTCCGCGCTGCCGAGGCGATCCTCGCGACCCGCGGCCGGCTGCTGATCAACCTGAAGTTCGTCTTCGAGGGCGAGGAGGAATCGAGCAGCGCCCACCTCGACGGCTGGCTCGCGGCGAACCGGGACCGCGTCAAGGCCGACGTCGCGATCATCAGCGACACGGGCTTCTTCGAGGGCAACGTGCCTGCGATCACCGTCGGGCTGCGGGGCCTGATGTACGCCCAGATCGACGTCGTCGGGACGGCGGTGGACCTCCACTCCGGCGGCTTCGGGGGAGCGGTCCAGAACCCGGCGAACGCGCTCGCCACGATCATCGCCTCGCTGAAGGACGCCGACGGGCGGATCGCGATCGACGGCTTCTACGACGACGTCGTGCCGCTGACCGACGAGGGCCGATCGCACTTCGCCGCGCTGCCGTTCGACGAGGCGGCCTACCTCGACCACCTGGGCCTGCCCGAGCTGTTCGGCGAAACCGGCTACACCACCCTGGAGCGCCGCGGCGGCCGGCCGACGCTCGACGTGAACGGGATGTGGAGCGGCTTCCAGGGCGAGGGCTCCAAGACGATCATCCCCGCCCACGCCCACGCGAAGGTCAGCTGCCGGCTCGTCCCGGACCAGGATCCGGACCGGATCTTCGAGGCGCTCAAGGCGCACGTCGAGCGGGTCGCGCCGCGGGGCGTGACCACGACGGTGCGGTTCCTCGGCGGCGGCCGGCCGAGCCTCACCCCGGTGGACCACCCCGTGACGCAGGCCGCCGCGCGTGCCCTCGAGGCCACCTTCGGCCAGGCCCCCGTCTTCATCCGCGAGGGCGGCTCGATCCCGGTCTGCGCCTCGTTCGAGACGATCCTCGACGAGCCGGTCGTGCTCATCGGCTTTGCCCCGGCCGACGGTCACGCCCACGCTCCGAACGAGTGGATGGACCTGTCCAACTACGAGACCGGCATCCGCACGATCGTCCGTCTCTGGGACGAGATCGCCGCGCTCCCGACCTCCGCGGAGTAGGACCTTCGGGCCCCCGTCCGACCGGCTTACGGGTGGCTGCGCGCCGAAGACCCGGTGCTACGATGCACCCACTTTCGAACCCGGAGGGCGACCCAGCGTGACCGAAACCGTCGAACCCACCGCCACGAGCCAGAGCTGGCGGCTGGACGCCGATACCGGGAGCATGGCTCCCCGATCGGCGCTGGACGTGCTGGTCGATCTCAACGAGAAGGTCGTGTCCGGGAAGGTCGGCGAGTACCAGCCGGTTCCGCTCGGGTTCACCCCCCTCGACAAGACGATCGGCGCCGGCCTCCGCGCAGGCGAGCTGATGCTCATCGGCGGCGCCCAGGGCACCGGCAAGACGACGATGTCGCTCCAGATGGCCCGGAACATCGCGTCCGGCGGCCAGGCGAACGTCCTCTACATCTGCTTCGAGCACGACGAGCAGTACCTGCTCAACCGCCTGATCGCGATGGAGTCGGCGCTTGCCCACCTCCCGCACAAGACCGGCGCGATCAAGATCCAGGACGTCCGCAAGGAGATCCTCGGGACCTGGATGGCCGAGGGTGGCGGGGTCGCCCAGCTTGCCTCGAACCCGCGCCTCCGGCCGTCGCTCGACCGGATCGCCCGGTACGGCCAGAACCTGTTCCTGCTCCGCGGCTCCCAGACCGCGTCGACCGTCGAGAACCTCCGGAAGCTCGTCCAGCAGCACCGCGAGCTCAGCGGCGACCGCCGGCTCGTGGTCTTCGTCGACTACCTCCAGAAGGTGCCGATGATCCCGGAGCCGAACACCGAGACCGAGAAGGTCACCTACGTGGTGAACGGCCTGAAGGACGTCGCCCTGTCCGAGGACGTCCCGATGATCAGCATCGTGGCGGCCGACAAGGAGGGCCTGAAGGCGTCGCGCCTCCGGAACTTCCACCTGCGGGGATCGTCGGCGATCAACTACGAGGCCGACATCATCGTGATCCTCAACGAGAAGTACCACATCGTCGCCAAGGTCAACATCGAGTTCAACCCGTACCAGGCGCAGCGCTTCCGCGACTGGGTCGTGATCTCGGTCGAGAAGAACCGCGGCGGCCAGGACAACGTGGACCTGGAGTTCGAGAAGCACTTCGAGTTCTCCTGCTTCGACCCGAACGGGCGCACGGTGCAGGAGAAGCTGATCGAGGAGCGCCTCTACAACGACTGAGGCGTCGGCCGGGATCGCCCGGACGCACCACGTCCCGCGTCAACCGGCCGACACCCACTTCTCAACTCCGCGCGGCTGAGGTACAGTCCTCTCATTCATCGCGCCCGCGGGGTCGCAATCGTCATCCTCCGGCCCGGCCAAGATGGCCGGGTCGCTGGATTCCCGGGGCCCGATAGCACATCCGGCGGCGGGCGTTTCCCACATTTCGTCCACAGCCGCTCGCGAAACGTGGACGACCGCGGGACTCGACTTCGCAAACTCGTGGATAAGGCCGTTGCCTGCACCTGGCGGCCCACCTATCGTTCGTCTTGCCCGAAGGGGCCAACGCAAACGGACAGGCGAGGCGAGGAGCGATCCGCGCAGCGCCGCCGGTCCGATCGGACGCGCAGCAATGAGCGTCCCGGTCGTGACCGCCGATCCGGGAGCCGGCCGGCCGCGATCACATCAAGGCTCGTCGCTTCCAGGTCGCCACCGCGCGGGCTGGTTCCTTCGGGCGTTTTCGTGCGCGCGGAAACCGTTTGACGTCGCCTCAAGTCGCCGTCGCCCGGCCGGTCTACACTCGGCCGATGAGCACGACGGGCCCGGACTACCCCGACATCATCGAGGTCGTCGTCGAGATCCCACGGGGCAGCCGGAACAAGTACGAGTGGGACCCCAAGGCCGGCGTCTTCCGCCTCGACCGCGTCCTGTCGTCCGCGGTCTTCTACAACTTCGACTACGGCTACACCGTCGACACGATCTCGGGCGACGGCGATCCGACGGACATCCTGCTGCTCATCGACGAGCCGACCTTCACCGGCTGCCACGTCACCGCCCGGCCGATCGGCGGTCTGGAGATGCGCGACGAGAAGGGCGTGGACTTCAAGGTCCTGTGCGTCGCGATCGGCGACCCGCACCAGCAGCACGTGGAGCGGCTCGACCAGGTCCGGCCGCATCGCCTCGTCGAGATCGAGAACTTCTTCCAGACCTACAAGCTGCTCGAGGACAAGACGGTGGACGTCGTCGGCTGGCGGGACGCCGAGCAGGCGCGCGAGGTCCTCGTCGCCGACCGCCGGACGTTCCTCGAGCAGCGCGATGGCGCGGGGGCCGGTTCATCGCGCTGAGCGCAACCCCGCGGCTGTTCTTCGCGGTCCCCCTCGGCGAGGAGGCGCGGCGGGCGGTCGAGGGCATCGTCGAGGCCGTCCGTGCGACCGAGCCGCCCGGTCGTGGCGTCCGCTGGGTGCGGCTCGACGGGCTGCACGTGACCCTCCGGTTCCTCGGGCCGACGCCGGTGGAGCGCGTCGACGAGCTGGCGGCGGCGATGGCAGTGGCGGCCTCGGCCGCGGCGCCGATTCCGGTCCGGATCTCGGGCGCCGGCGCGTTCCCGTCCCAGGGACGGCCGCGGGCGCTCTGGCTCGGGATCGCCGAGGGAGGGGAGGGCCTCGCGGCCCTCGCGGCAAGGCTCGACGACGGCCTGGTCGCCCTGGGCTGGCCACACGAGGAGCGGCCGTTCCGGGCCCATCTGACGCTCGCTCGGGCGGACGGCGTGCGGGCCGGGGCGGCGACCGCGGCGACGCTCCGGGACGCGGCGAGCGAGATCTCGATCGAGAGCGTGACCGATCGGCTCGTGCTCTACGAGAGCATCACCGGCCACGGCCCGGCCCGGTACGTGAGCCGGGCGGAGGCGGCCCTCGGCTGAGCTTCGGCGGAGCCAGGTGACCGAGCTCCGGGGCCCGCCCGGCTCGCCTCGGCGGGCGGTCGCCCGGGCCGTCTGAAGGCCCTCCGGTGCTACCATCGACCCGTCCGCGGAGCGGACTCCCTCATCGGCCGGAAGGAGCCCCTGTCGCACCGTGACCTCCGCGCAGCGCGCCCGACTGGTCATTGCGATGGGCGTCCTGAATCTCGTCCTTGCCACGGTCGCCCTGACGGCGGGAGTCTTCGCGCCGGCCGCCTCCGAGGGGGTCGCCAGCGCGAGCGGCACGCCCTCCTCCGCGCCGTCGACACCGATCGGGGCGAGCGCCGCCGGGAGCCCTTCGGCGAGCGCGTCCGGGTCGCCGGTCCCGAGCGGATCCGTGCCGCCTTCGGGTTCGGCCGTGCCCTCCGGGTCGATCGAGCCGGCGCCGTCCGGGGAGCCGACGCCACCGGTCCAGCCGAGCATCCCGGTCGCGCCGAGCGCCTCGATCCCGGCCGGCGGACCGACGTCGACGCCGACTTCGACGCCGGGTTCGACCGCCACGCCGCCGATCCAGCCGACCCCGACGCCCGCTCGGACGCCCTCGGCGACCCCGACGCCGATCGCGACCCCGCGGCCGACCGCGACCCCCCGGCCGACGCCCACGCCGACTCCGCGACCCACCCCGACGCGATCGCCGGCGGTGACGCCGACCCCGGTGGTGACGCCGACCCCGATCGTGACGCCCACGCCGATCGTGACGCCGACGCCGTCGGTGAAGCCGACCGCGCCGCCGACGCCTACGCCGTCTCTCGAGCCGACACCTCCGCCACCCACGCCGACCCCGACCGCGACGCCGGTCCCGACGCCCAGCGGGCAGCCGTCGGCCGCCCCGAGCTCCGAGCCGTCGAGCCCGCCGAGCGCGAGCCCCAGCCCGAGCCCGGTGCCGACCGCGCCTCCGAGCGAGGAGCCCTCCCAGAGCCGGGAGCCGACCCCGGCGCCCAGCCGCGAGCCCACGAGCGCTCCGACGGACGAGCCGACCTCCACGGCGACCGAACCGCGCGAGACCGACGAGCCCACCTGGACGCCGAAGGAGCGGCCGCCGTGCCCCGGCGACGTCGACGGCGCGCCGGGCCACCACAAGACCGCCCATCCGAGGCCCCGGCCGTGTGATCGCCACGACGGCGGCGACGACCATCCGGCGGGAGGCGTGGTCCTGGTCCCGTTCCTGATCGGCGGCGCGCTGCTCGGGACGACGGGCCGGGTCCGTCGTGGGATCGGGCGCGGCGGGCGCCGTCGCCGCGGCGACGGGGGACGCTGATCCGCTCCATGCCAACCGCCGGAGAATCGAGGAGCGGGCCGTTCCGGGGGGAGCGGAACGACCCGCTGGGCGGTCACCTGCCCGAGTGACCGGCCGGTCGCCAGAGGCGAACCCGGCGGGATTGTTCCGTCTGCCCGGATCGCGGCGCATCACGCATGTGACGTAAAGATGGCCCACCCGGTGCTCCGGTCGCCGACGGGCACGATCGGATGGCTCGATTAGGATGCGCGAATGCCGAGGCTCGCCTGCTGGTCGTGCGGCCGCCAGATCTACGCCGTGTCGCCGCTCGAATCGCTCTTCGCCGAAGAGCGACGCTGCCCGCGGTGCGGAGCATTCCTGAACCCCGATCGGCGGGACGGTGAGCGACGGATCGCGATCCGGCGGACCAATCCCCAGGACGATCCGGGACCGCCCGCTGCCATCTCGGAGCGCCGGATCGAGGACCGTCGGAAGGAGCGCCGCCGGAAGGCGGTCGGAGCCTAGGCGCGGGCCCGGCCGACCCCGAAGCCTTCGCGGCGGTCCGTCAGGTCGGGACGACGTCGGTGGGGCGCGGCGGCTCCACCAGCCGGTACCGGAGGGCGAAGGCCACCGCCTCGAGCTTCGAGTGGACCCGGAGCTTGCCCATGATGTTCTGGACGTGCGTCCGGAGCGTGTTCGGCGCGATGTACAGCTGGGCGCAGATCTCGGGCGTCGAGAGGCCCTCGGTCAGGGCCCGCAGGACCTCGAGCTCGCGCGGCGTCAATGGCTCGACGACCCGCCGATCGTCGCCGCGCTCGCGTGCCGCCGCGACCCGCCGCGCGATCTCGACGATCACGGATCGCGGCAGCAGCGTCTCGCCAGCGTGCGCCGCGCGGACAGCCGATACGACGTCCTCGACCGCGCGGTCCTTCGTCAAGTAGCCATCGGCGCCCGCCTGGATCGACTCGAGGATGGTCTC
>DATBGP010000380.1:0-5187 GCA_036557925.1 Candidatus Limnocylindrales bacterium
CCGCCGGCCGGACCCCGACCCGCACCCTGGCCCGCCATGCCGCCGCCCGTGGGGCGTCCGCCTGTCGGCCCGCTCACGCGACCGCCTCGTTCTCGGTGAGCTGCGAGAACACGATCTCGCGATAGGTCTCGTTGGTCTCGAGGAGCTGGCGGTGGGTGCCCATGCCGACGATCCCGCCGTCGTCCATGACGATGATCTGGTCGGCGTTCAGGATCGTCCCGACGCGCTGCGCGACGATGATCACGGTCGCGTCGCCGAGCTCCCGGTCGAGCGCGGCCCTGAGCCGCGCGTCCGTCGCGAAGTCGAGCGCGCTGAAGCTGTCGTCGAAGATGTAGATCGGGGCGTCCTTCACGATCGCCCGGGCAATCGACAGGCGCTGGCGCTGGCCGCCCGAGACGTTCGTGCCGCCCTGCGCGATCGGCGCGTCGAGGCCGCCGTCCATCTCGGCGACGAAGTCCTTGCCCTGGGCGATCTCGAGCGCCCGCCAGAGCTCGTCCTCGGTCGCGTCGGCCTTGCCGAAGCGGAGGTTCGAGGCGACGGTCCCCGAGAACAGGAACGCCTTCTGGGGGATCACGCCCATCCGCGACCAGAGCCGGTCGCGGTCGACCGCCCGGACGTCCACGCCGTCGACGAGGACGGTGCCGGACGAGGCGTCGTAGAAGCGCGGGACCAGGTTGATCAGGGTCGACTTGCCGCTGCCGGTGCTGCCCACGATCGCGGTCGTCCGGCCGGGCTCGGCCCGGAACGAGATGCCCTTGAGCACGGGCTGCTCGGCGCCCGGATAGCGGAACTCGACGTTCCGGAACTCGACGACGCCGCGGTCCAGGCCGTCCTCCGCCGGGACGACCGGAGTCTCGGGATCGTGGATCGACGGGACGGTCTCGAGGACCTCCTGGATCCGGCCCGACGACACGGCCGCGCGCGGGATGAGGATGAACATGAAGACCGCGGTCAGGACGGCGAACAGGATCTGGAGGAGGTACTGCAGGAAGGCCGTGAGGTTGCCGATCGACAGCTCGCCGGACTCGACCCGGTGTCCGCCGAACCAGAGGACCGCGACGGTCGAGAGGTTGAGGATCAGGGTCATCACCGGGATCGTCACCGCGAACAGGCGCGTGACGCTGAGCTGAGTGTTGAAGAGGTCCCAGCTCGCGGCCTCGAACCGGTTCTCCTCGTGACGCGTCCGGACGAAGGCCCGAATGACGCGGACGCCGGAGAGCGTCTCGCGCATCACCTGGTTGATCCGGTCGATCTTCGCCTGAGTCGCCCGGAAGAGGGGGATCGCCCGGCTCATCACGAGGCCGATGACGAGGGCCATCAGCGGGATGATCACGAGGAGGAGCAGGGAGAGGGCCGCGTCGGTCCGGATGCTCATGATGATCCCGCCGACGATGAGGATCGGCGCCGAGATCATGATCGTCAGGGCGACGAACACCACCTGCTGGACCTGCTGGACGTCGTTCGTGTTGCGGGTGATCAGCGACGCCGACCCGAAGTGGTTGACCTCGACCTGGCTGAAGGTCTCCACCTTCGTGAAGATCGCCGAGCGGACGTCCCGCCCGAAGCCCATCGCGATGCGCGAGCTCATGTAGACCGCCGCGATCGCCGCGATCCCGAGCACGGCCGTGACGAGGAGCATCAGCCCGCCGACCCGGAGGATGTAGTCGGTATCGCCCTTGACGACGCCGTTGTTGATGATGTCGCCCTGGAGGTCGGGCAGGTAGAGGTTGCCCAGGGCGCCGATCAGCAGGAGCCCCAGGACGATGACGAGCTGGCCGGCGTAGGGCCGCAGATAGCTGCGAAGCAGGGCGATCATTCGGTGGCCCCCGGTTCAGGTGCGGGCGGAGTGACCGGCTCGGTCGCCGCGGGTTCGACGATCGGGCTGTCCGGCGACGGGTCCTGGTGGAGCTCCTCGCGCGCCGCGCGGACCGCGCGGAGGCCGGTGAGGAACGCCTGCAGCTCGTCGTCGTCGAGGCGCATCAGCAAGCCGGTGAGGTGCTCGCGACGCTGTTCCATCATGTCACGGAAGACGGCCAGGCCGGTCTCCGTCGGGATCACGAGGACCACCCGTCGGTCCTCGGCGTCGTGCTGGCGCTCCACGAGCTCCCGCTCCTCCATCCGGCTCACGATCCCCGTCGCGCTCGCCACCGACACGTCGAGGGTGTCGGCGAGCTTCGACATCGGGAGCGGGCCGCCTATCTCCAGCACGGTCAGGACATGGAGATGGATGAGGCTGAGCGAACCCTTCAGCCACGACCGGAACACGTGGACCCGGTCCTTGGGGCTCCACGAGGTCATCTCCTCGACGAGCTCGCGGATCATCGCCTCTCGGGCGGCGGGCGGCTGGGGAAGGTCCGATTCGGTCTGCATTGCACTGATATTCAACGACACGTTGACAATCTACGTCGCCCACAAGGAGTTGTCAACTGCCGGTTGGAGGTCAGGTGGGCCGCCGATCCCTCGCGGACATGACGAAGCGGCGGCCCGTGCCCGGGGCCGCCGCTCCGATGGCGTCTCCGATCGGTGTCAGGCCGGTCGGATGTTCTGGTTGAGGCGGAAGAGGTTCGCCGGGTCGTACCGGCGCTTGATGGCCGCGAGGGACTCGTAGGCACCGTTCGGGTACGCCGACCGGACCCGGTCGTCGCCTTCGGAGCCGAGGAAGTTCGCGTAGACGCCCGTCGCCTTCTCGAGGAACGCCGTGAAGAACGCCGCGGTCCAAGCGTCGTTCGGGGCCGGGTCGGCCCCGATCTCGAACATCGACATCGCTGCCACGAGGATCCCGGCATCGCGCTGCGAGAACGCGGTGGCGTCGGCATCGACGCGGGCCATGGCGCCGCCGAGGACCCGGATCTGGGTCATGACCATCGGGCTCGGGGCGTGGTCCATGAACTCGACGATCGCCCGGGCGTCCTCGACGTCCACGTGGTCGGTGAACCACGAGCGGATGCTGCCGCCGCCGCGCTTCGCGCCCTCGGCCGTGAACTGGTAGATCGCCGGATAGGGCATCGGGCCGACGAGGTCCGCGACGGGCTGAGCCAGGGCGCGGATCGGCGCCCAGGCGGCCTGCCCGGCCTCGACGTCGCCGGCGTACACGCCGAGCACCATCACGACGAGCTCGCCGACGCGGTCGGCCGGGATGAACGGCGCGGGCGGCGCGTGCATGACGAAGTTGATGAGCGTCAGCTCCTCGGGCGCCGCCTTGGCGGCGGCCACGAGACCGGCGATGACCTGGGGCGTCGCCGGCAGCACGACGCCGCCGCCGACCACGAGGCCGACCTCGACGAGCCGGTAGACGAACCGCGTCACGACGCCGACGTTGCCGCCGCCGCCGCGGATCGCCCAGAACAGGTCGGGGTGGCGCTCCTCGTCGACGGTCAGGATCCGGCCGTCGGCCGTCACGACCTCGGCGGCGACGAGGTTGTCGATCGTCATCCCGAACTTCCGGGTCAGGAAGCCGATGCCGCCGCCCGTCGTCAGCCCGCCGATCCCGACGTTCGCCGTATCGCCGAACGGCACGGCCAGGCCGTGCTCTGCGGCCGCCGCGGTGACCTCGCCCGCCGTCAGACCCGGCTGGGCCCAGGCGAGCTTGCGATCGGGGTCGATCAGGAGGCCCTTCATCGCCGAGAGGTCGAGGACGATCCCGCCCCGCGAGGTGCTGTGGCCGGCGAGGCTGTGGCCGCCGCTGCGGACGGCCAGCTCGAGGCCCGTCTCGGCGGCGAGGCGGACGACCTGCGAGACGTCGCCGGCGTCGGCGGCCCGGACGACCACCGCGGGGACCTGGTCGAAGCGGCTGTTGTGGATGTGGCGGGCGTCCTCGAACTCGGCGTCATCGGGGAGGACGAGGGAGCCGCTGAGGGACGCGGCGAGGGCGGCCAGCCGCGACGGGCTGATCGCCGGGATGGACGGGGCGCCGGGAGCGGGCGCCGGCGCGAGGTCCGGGGCGACGTCGAAGGGCTGCGGTCGGACGGCTTCCATGGGATGGGGTCACTCCGTGAAGCGATCGGTTGAGGTGGGGGCGCGTTGGACCGAACGTACGGCCCACGCCCGCCGACGCCATCGGACGGCAACCCACGCCCGAGGGTCGCCGTCCGCCGTCAACCTCGATGGACGGATGACGATGCCGGGGCTCCGAACCGGCGGGACGACCGGTCCGCGGGGCGATCGGTCAGACCGTCATCGCGAGACTGTGGTCGCGACCCGGAAACGGCCAATCGGCGAAGGAGTCGACAGGGTTGGCCGTGGACGGCTGACTCCAGGCTGGGTCAGGTGATCCAACGGCGCCCGTTCGAAGCCAACAGTCCCTGGGTGCCTGTCTGAGCAGGTCCGAGCCCACTGGCCCAGCTGGCCGACGCCCGGGCTCGCCTCAGCTGCGGCGGGCGCCCGTCAGGCGGACGTCCGGCCGGAAGAGCCGCAGGCGGCGTTCGAGGAGGAGGGTCTCGCGGTCGAGGATCGCGAGGAGCGCCCGGAGCCGGGCCTCGCTCGTCGCGGCCTCCAGCAATGCCTGCCGGCGCGGCGACTCGATCTGGACGATGCCCGCGAGCAGATAGGAGAGGACGGTCGGGTCGTCGGGGATCGTCACGCGGCGCTTCCGCGGAGCCTCCTCGGCGTCGGGGTCGACCTCGCGCTGGGTCTCGCCCTCGCCCTCCGTCTCGCCCTCCGTCTCGCCGCCGAGCTCGTCGTCGTCCTCGTCCTCGTCGTCGTCCTCGGTCTCGACCTCCACCCGGACGTCGATCTCGTCGGCCGTCTCACCGGATCGCGGCTGGAGCATCTCCAGGTAGGTCACGAACCGCCGCGTGGCCGTCATCGCCAGGCGCTGGGCGACCTCGGGATCGCCGACCCGCTCATCGAGCACCTCGACGTCCGCCACGAGGTACGGCTTCCGCGCGCCGAGCACCTCCCGGATCTCGAACCGCTTCGTCCCCACGATCAGCAGGTCGTAACGGCCGTCCTCGTAGCGGCCGGCGTCGCGGATCTCGGCGATCGTGCCGATCCCGGTGAACTTGATCGCGCCGGTCCCGACCTCGCGACCCTCCCGGATCAGGACGACCCCGAACGGCGACGTCGTCTCGATGCAGTGGCGGACCAGCGCCCGGTAGCGGTCCTCGAAGATGTGCAGGGGCAGGGCGATGCCCGGGCACAGGACCGTGTTCAGCGGGAACAGGGGCAGTTCCATCCGGCGGCACCCCA
>DATBGP010000381.1:0-3996 GCA_036557925.1 Candidatus Limnocylindrales bacterium
TCGCGTCGTCCGTGGCGAACTTCGCCTTCGCCCCCGCGAGCGTCCGGCGCGTCGGCTGGGGATCCGGCCCGAAGGGGTCGTTGCCGACCTGGCGGACGCGAAGCTGATCGGCCCACGGCTCGATCACGTTCAGGTGGTCGATCGCGTGGCCGTGGAGGACCTGGTGAACCCAGCCCCAGGCGGCATCGCTCCGGATCGTCTCCTCCGGGAGCTGCCGCGCGATCGCGAGTGCCCGGGCGTGGGCGGTCGTCACGCGGGCGCGGAGCTCCGCCGGCGGCATCGTCGCGAAGCGCTCGCGGCGGGCCTCGTTGAACGTGTCGAAGTCGCCTCCGTCGAAGTCGTCGTCCGACGGCCAGGGCCGCCCGTCCATGACGCCCCCGATGTAGTCGACCGCCAGATCCCACCAGTCGACGAGATGGCCGACGTGGTCGAGGAGCGACCAGTCCGGCCCGCCGGCGTCCGATGGCGCGGCGCCGGGCAGCCGCCAGGCGGCGTCGTCCAGCCCCGCCCACGAGGCGAGCAGGCGGTCGTGGAGCGCGGCCTCGTCGGCCCAGTAGTCGCGGGCGGTCGAGCGGAGGTCGACGGCGCGGAGCTCGGCGGTCGGCGCGCGCCGCAGGTCCAGGATCCGGTCGGTCGCGGTCGCGGTCGTGGTCACGCCCGGTCGGCGCGGTCGGCCCGATGGCTGCGGTCGCCGCGGGCTGCCTCGTCCTGCCGGCCGGCCGCGTCGTCGACGACGCTCGCCTCGAGCTGGTCGCCGAGCTCGACGGTACGCCGGAACGCCGCCCAGACGGCCTCCGAGAGGACTGTTCGCAACCGCCCGGACTCGAGCTCGTGGAGGGCCGCCGCGGACGTGCCGCCGGGCGAGGTCACCATGTTCCGCAGCTCGGCCGGATGCATCGCGGACTGCTTCGCGAAGGCGGCGCTGCCCTCCAGGGTCTCGATCACCAGGTCGTGGGCGACGTGGCGCGGGAAGCCGAGATGGACGGCGGCGTCGATCAGGGCCTCCATCACGAGGAAGACGTATGTCGGGCCGGTGCCCGAGACGGCGGTCGCCATCGCGACCATCTTCTCGTCGTCGACCTCGATCTGGGTGCCGAGGGCGCCCAGGAGCGCGGCGGCCTGGGCCCGTTGCTCCTCGGTGGTCGCGGGCGTGGCGTACCAGACGGTCACGCCCTTGCCGAGGCGGGCCGGCGTGTTCGGCATCGCCCGGATCACCTGGTCGTGCCCGAGCGTGCCGGTCAGCGCCTTCGTGGTCGCCCCGGCGAGGACGCTGAGGACGACCTGGCCGCGCGACAGCGACGGGCCGATCTCCCGGCCGACCTTGCCGAGCATCTGGGGCTTGATGCCGAGGAGGACGACGTCCGCGCCCTCGATGGCCGCCCGGTTGTCGCCGACGACCCGGATCCCATACTCGGTCCGGAGGTGGTCGCGGCGCTCGGCGCGGGGGTGGCTGGCGACGATCTGGTCGGGCGCCACGAGCTCGCCGCGGAGCAGGCCGGCGATCATCGCTTCGGCCATCACGCCGGAGCCGACCGTGGCGATGGTTCGCTCGCTGAGTGGGGTCATCGGGGCGAGTATTGCATGGGAATTTGTCCCGCGATGGGATCGTCGCCGGCCATTCCGCTCAGCGATCCGGCCTCGTGGCGGTCGCCAGCAGGAAGAACCGCCCGGTCGTCGTGACGGCGACGTCGGCGAAGCCCGCGGCACGAAGCGCGTCGGCGACCTCGTCGGCCGTCCGATGGACCTTGACCACGGTGAATTCGCGGCCGTCGGCGAGACGTCGGAGCGACCGGTCGTCGGTCGCGACGTGGTCGTGATCGACGGCTCCCGACTGCGGATCCGGCAGGGAGTCGATGAACGCGACGCGGCCGCCGGGGGCCAGCCAGCGGCCTGCGAGGTCGAGAAATGCCGCGGTCCGGTCGCGCTCGACGTGGCTGAGCCAGAAGCCGGCGAAGAGCGCACCCGCGGGATCGCCGTCGGGCTCGGCCCAGGCGTCGCGGACGTGGAGGTGGGCCCGCAGGCCGTGGGCGAGCAGCCGCTGGCGGGCTCGCTCCAGCGGCGCCGGCGCGGCGTCGAAGCACCAGAGCTCGCCCTTCCCGGCGAGCAGCGGCGACCACCAGCCGGTCCCGGTGGCGAGCTCGACGATCCGGCCGCCCATCGACAGGCCGTCGAGCCAGCGCCCGGCCGCGTCCAGCTCGGCGTTCCAGGCGGCGTCGTGGATCGGGCCGTGCTCGTAGCGGCCACGGCGGAGATACCAGTCGTCGTACTCGGGGGCGCGGGCCTCGTAGTAGGCGACCATCTCGTCGGCCATCGATGGCTCGGGCACCGGCGTGGGTTCCGGTGCCGGAGCCGGTTCCGGTGCCGGCGTGGGTTCCGGTGACGGTTCCGGCCGCGGAGCGGCGGCGGTCGACCCGGCGGCGGTCGACCCGGCGTCGGTCGACCCGGCGTCGGTTGACCCGGCGGCGGTGGCGCGGGCCCGGGCATCGAGTGCCGCCCGGAGCCGGAACCGGAGGAACGGGTTGTCGCCGGCCTTGCCGAGGCAGTCGGGGCAGAGCTGGGCGTAGCCCTCGAGGTCGTTCGGGTCTCGGGTGGTCCACGGGCGGCCGCACCACAGGCACGCGAAGCTCGACTTCGGCGCCGCCGTCCCGGCATCCGCGGACGGGCCGGCCGCCGCGGTCGGGCTGCCTCGACGCTGGGACGCGGCCACGATCAGACGATCGGCGTCCAGCCGGTCGCCGGCGAGAGGTCGCGGAACGCCTCGGGATCGAAGATCTCGGCGAGCATCTCGATCCCGTCGACGACCCGCGGGCCGGGTCGCGAGAAGTAGGACGAGCCGTCGAGGGCGATCAGGTTGCCGCGCTGGATCGACGAGAGGTCGCCGACCCAGTCCGGCCGCGGCGACACTCGCCACTCGTTGACCGTCTCGCCGAGGTGGTAGCCGCAGGGCATCAGGAGGAGCAGGTCCGGGTCGACGTCGGCGACCGCGTCCCAGGTCGTCTCGCGGGCCGGATCGCCGTCCCGGCCGAGGAGGTCCCAGCCGCCGGCCCGGCGGATCTGGTCCGGCACCCAGTGACCGACCGCGAACGGCGGGTCCAGCCACTCGAGGCCCACCACCCGTGGCCCGACGAACCCGTCCTCGCGCCGCTGCTGGGCCTTGATCTCGATCGCGTTCAGCCGTTCCCGCAGCCGGCCGACGAGATCGACGGCGGCGTCCTCGGCGTCGGCCATCGCCCCGACGGTCGCGATCGTGTTCAGGATGCCCTCGACCGTCGTCGGCTCGAGCGAGATGACGGTGCTGTCCATCTCGAGGGCCCGCACGGCCTCGCTGACCTCGTGGTAGCTCACCGCGCAGACCGCACAGAGCTCCTGGGTGAGGATGAGGTCGGCGTCGGCCTCCTCGAGGGCCTCGTCGTCGAGCTGGTAGATCGCGGAGCCGCCGTGGACGGCCGCGCCGACCCGCCGGTGGATCTCGCGGCTGGTCGCCCCGTGGAGATCGAGGGCGTTGCGGGTCATCACCGGCAGCCCGACGACGTCCGGCGGCCAGTCGCACTCGTGGGTCACGCCGACGAGCTCGTCGCGCAGCCCGAGGGCGCAGACGATCTCCGTGGCCGACGGGAGGAGCGAGACGATCCGCATCGATCAGGCCGGCTCCGGCCGGCCGCCGGCCGTCAGGCCGGCTTCAGCTCGTCGACCGAAGCGCGAGCCGCGGCCTTGTCGGTGTACCAGGTGGCGTCGATCTTCGTGTAGTTCGCCCACTCCGGCGGGAGCGACTCCTCGGGGAAGATCGCGTTCACCGGGCACTCCGGCTCGCAGGCGCCGCAGTCGATGCACTCGTTGGGGTCGATGAAGAGCTTCCGGTCGGTGCCTTCCTCGTAGTGGATGCAGTCGACCGGGCAGACCGACACGCACGAGATGTCGAGCACATCGATGCAGGGCTCGGCGATCACATAGGCCATGGGATTGCTTCTCCTCGACCCGCGGGCTCGACTGGCACCA
>DATBGP010000382.1:0-1701 GCA_036557925.1 Candidatus Limnocylindrales bacterium
GGGGAGAGCCAGCGGGCCATCAGCCGGCTGTTCGACCGGACGATCCCGGACCTGGCGCGCCGCGGCCGCCCCGTGATCGTCCTCGTCGACGAGGTGGAATCGCTCGTCGTGAACCGGACCGGCGCCTCGCTCGAGACGAACCCGGTCGACGTCCATCGCGCAACGGACGCCGTCCTGTCCGGTGTAGACGCGGTCGCCCGGACGTATCCCAACGTCCTCTTCCTCGCGACGACGAACTTCCCGTCCGGCGTCGACCCGGCGTTCCTCTCGCGGGCCGACCTCATCGAGCAGATCGGGCTGCCCGGTCCGGAGGCGATCGCGACGATCCTCGCCGACACGCTCGGCGAGGTGGGCGCGGCCGCCGACGGCGATCTCTCGGCGCTCGCCGCGGCGTGCGCGGCGGCCGGCCTCGACGCCCGCCAGGTGCGGAAGCTCGTCGTCCGGGCGGCGGCCTCGAGTCGCGAGCTGGCGCTCGCGCCGGAGCGGCTGACCCCCCTCGACGTGGAGAACGCCCTGGCGACGATGGTGTCGGAGACCCGACCCGCCGATGCCGCCGGGGCCGGCGACCCGGACGGCAGCTCCGCGGCCCGGAACGGCTCGACGCCGCGCTGAACGAGCGGTGAGCAGCCCGGCCGGCGGATCGACCCGAGCCCCGCGCTTCCGCCGGCCGCGTCCGCTCGCGGGGATCCCGCCCGACGCCCGGCGTCTCGGGATCGCCCTGTTCTTCGCGATCGCCGCCACGAACATCCTCACCCCGCTGCTCCCCGACGTGCAGCAGGACTTCGGGATCTCGATCGCGGCGGCCGGCCTCGTCGTCTCGAGCTACGGCCTCGCCCGCCTGCTGACGGACCTGCCCTCCGGCGTGCTGCTCGACCGGGTGGGCGAGCGGCGCCTCGCCGGCATCGGGGTGCTGTTCCTTGCCGTTGGCTCCGCGATCGGCACGGTCTCGCCGACCGTCGAGTGGCTGATCGTCGCCCGGGTCACGTCGGGGATCGGCAGCGGCCTGATCACGACGGTCGCGCTGACCGGCCTGAGCTGGACCGCCGGCGCGATGAACCGGGCCGAGGTGATGAGCGTCTTCCAGCTCGCGAACAACACCGGGATCGCGTTCTACCCCCTCCTCGGCGGGCTCATCGGATCGATCGTCTCGTGGCGCGTCACGTTCGTCGTCTCCGGGGTCGGCGCGGTCGTCGCGGGCCTGATCCTCCTGCCGCTCCTCGGGCGGATCGAGGGCCGCCAGAAGCGCGACGTCGTGAGCGGCCGATCGGAGTCGATGGCCTTCGAGCTGACGCCGGTCCGGCGGCGGTTCGCGCTCGGCTCGGTCTACGCCGGCGTCGTCGCGAACATGATCAACCGGCACGGCTTCCGGAACACCCTCCTGCCGCTCTTCGCCGCCACGGTGCTGTTCCTGAAGCCCTTCGAGATCGCGATCGGGATCGCCGTGATGGCGATCGTCGGGATCATCGTCGTGACCCCCGGTGCGCGCCTCGGCGACCGGATCGGGCGGCAGCGGATCGTCGTCCTCGGCCTGCTCATCCTCGCCGTCGGAGACCTGACGTTCCTGGGCGCGAGCGGCTTCTGGACGTTCCTCCTGTGCGCGGCGATCGTGGGCTGCGGCGACTTCTTCTCGAGCTCCCAGACGGCGCTCCTCTCGGAGCTCGTCCCGCCGACGCAGCGATCGCAGGTGCTGGCGGGCTACCG
>DATBGP010000383.1:0-7949 GCA_036557925.1 Candidatus Limnocylindrales bacterium
TACCTCGGGGCCTGGGTCGACCGGGTGTCGCGGATGGCCCAGCGCGACAAGAACCACCCGTCGGTGATCCTGTGGTCCCTCGGGAACGAGTCCGGCCACGGCCAGAACCACGAGGCGGCGGCCGCCTGGCTGCGCCGCTACGACCCGTCGCGGCCGCTCCACTACGAGGGCGCGATCCGCTACGACTGGTCGAGCGACCAGGGCATCAGCGACGTGACCTGCCCGATGTACTCACCGATCGCCGCGATCGTCGAGCACACCCGGACCGGTCGCCAGCGCCATCCGCTGATCATGTGCGAGTACTCGCACGCGATGGGCAACAGCAACGGGACGCTCGCCGAGTACTGGGACGCCATCGAGACCACGCCCGGGCTCCAGGGCGGGTTCATCTGGGAGTTCCGCGACCACGGCCTTGTCCAGGAGCTGCCCGACGGCCGCCGGCGGTGGGCCTACGGCGGCGACTTCGGCGACCAGCCGAACGACGGCAACTTCGTGCTGGACGGCATGGTCTGGCCCGACCGCCGGCCGAAGCCCGCGATGTTCGAGCATCGCCAGCTCGCCGCGCCGGTCCGCCTCCACGAGACGGCGGCAACGCGCGAGCGCGGCGAGGTCGAGATCGAGAACCGGGGCGACGTCCGGGACCTCTCGTGGCTGCGTGCCCGGTTCGAGGTCACGGCGGACGGCGAGGTCGTGGCCCAGGGCGACCTGCCGCTGCCGGCGACCGGGCCGGGCGAGCGGGCGGCGGCGACGGTCCCGGGTTGGCCGGACGTGACCGACGACGGTCGGGAGTGGCTGCTGACCGTCGTGTTCGAGACGGCCTCCCAGGGGCCGTGGGCGGCGGCCGGGCACGAGGTCGGCTGGGGCCAGGTCGTCCTGCGAACCGGACGGGCCGCGACGGCCGGCCTCCAGCCTGCGGCCGGCGAGATCGCCCTGGACGCCGACGGGCGGCTCACGCATCAGCTGCTGGCCGCGGCGCCGGAGATCAGCCTGTGGCGCGCCCCGACCGACAACGACCGGATCGGCGGCTTCGCCGAGCGCTGGGAGCGCCAGGGGCTGAATCGACTGGAGCGGCGGCTCCGCGGCACTCGACGCGACGGTGAGGCGACCGTCGTCGAGGCCGAGCTGCGGGCCGGCGGCGGCGCATCGATCGGTCTCGAGCGGACGATCCGGCCGATCGCCGGCGGCGTCCTCGTCGAGGAGCGGATCACGATCCCGGACGAGCTCGACGACATCGCCCGGGTCGGGGTCGTCCTCGAGACGGTCCCCGGGTTCGAGGACGCGACATGGTCCGGCCGAGGGCCGCAGGAGTCCTACCCGGACCGGAAGCGTGGCGCCCGCCTCGGCCGCTGGCAGTCGACGGTCTCGGATCTCGCGACGCCCTACGTCCGCCCGCAGGAGCACGGCGGGCGTGCGGACGTGACGCGCCTCGAGCTGCGCAACGCCGCCGGCCGGACCCTCCGCCTCTCGTTCGATCGACCGCTCCAGGTCTCGGCGACCCACGATCGGGACGCCGACCTGGCTGCCGCGACCCACGACGTGGACCTCCGGCCGTGCGCCGAGACCGTGGTCCACCTCGACGTCGCCCATCGCGGGCTCGGGACGGCGAGCTGCGGGCCGGACACGCTGCCGGAGTACCTGATCCGGCCGGGCACGTACGCGTGGACCTGGGCGCTCGAGGCCTTCGACGCCGACGGGGCTCCGATCGCGTGACGGGACTGATCGAGTGGCGCCCGGAAGATCGCCAGCTCCACCTCGCGAACGACCGGCTGAGCCTGATCCTCGGGATCCACGACAACGGCGCGCTCGGGCTCCTCCATCTCGGCGCACCGCTCGCGACCGGGCGGTCGTACCGGCACCTCGCCCTGCCGTTCGCCGGCTTCTCGAACCGGCTCGGCGACCCGGTCGCCCTGGAGCTCCCGACGCCGGGCGGCGGCGACTACCGGATTCCGGGGCTGGTCGTGCGGCAGCCGGACGGCTCGACCGTCCTCGAGCTCGCCTACCGCGAGCACCGGATCCTGCCCGGCAAGCCGGCTTTGCCCGGCCTTCCGGCCACGTACACCGAGGCCGACGACGAGGCCGAGACCCTCGAGGTCGACCTCGTCGACGGCCGGACCGGTCTCGTCGCCACCGTCCGCGTCACGATCTTCCGCGACGTCCCGGCGATCGCCCGGAGCCTCAGCCTCCGGAACGACGGGCCCCAGCCGCTCCACGTCGAGACGGCGATGAGCCTCGTCACGGATCTGCCCGACCACGACTGGACCTTCGTCCATCTCGGCGGCACCTGGGCCCGCGAGCGCCACGTCCACGAGCGCCGGCTCGTCCACGGCCGCCAGTCGATCTCGAGCAATCGCGGCTCGTCGTCGAGCGTCCACAACCCGTTCGTGATGCTCCGCCGGGAGTCGACGAGGGAGGCGGCCGGCGAGGTGTTCGGGGCCGCCCTCCTCTATTCCGGCAACTTCCTCGCCGAGGTCGAGGTCGAGCCGGGCGGAACGGCCCGCCTCCGGATGGGGCTCGATCCCGACACGTTCGGCTGGGCGCTGGGACCCGGCGAGTCGTTCACGACGCCCGAGTCCGTGCTGGTCCACACGGGCGACGGCATCGGCGCGATGAGCGACGCCTTCCACGGGCTCTTCCGCGAACGGCTGGCGCGCGGCGTCTGGCGCGACCGGCCGCGGCCGATCCTCGTGAACAACTGGGAGGGCACGTATTTCGACTTCGACGAGGACCGGCTCGTCGCGATCGCCGAGGTCGCCCGGGATCTCGGGATCGAGCTGTTCGTCCTCGACGACGGCTGGTTCGGGAAGCGTGATGACGACCACAGCTCGCTCGGCGACTGGTTCGTCGACCGGCGGAAGCTCCCGAACGGGCTCGAGGGCGTCGCGCGACGAGTCACCGAGCTCGGGCTGCGGTTCGGGCTCTGGATCGAGCCGGAGATGGTCAGCGAGCGAAGTGAGCTGTTCGGCGCGCACCCGGACTGGGCGATCGCCATCCCGGACCGGCCGAGGACCGAGGGCCGCCAGCAGCTCGTGCTCGATCTCGGCCGGCCCGAGGTCGTCGACCACCTCGAGGGGGTGCTGGGCGACGTCCTCGCGAGCGCCCCGATCTCGTACGTGAAGTGGGACATGAACCGCTGGATGACCGAGCCCTGGAGCCCGGCGCTGCCGCAGGACCGGCAGGGCGAGTTCCACCACCGCTACATCCTGGGCCTGTACGAGCTGTACGACCGCCTGACCCGGCGATTCCCGGAGATCCTGTTCGAGTCGTGCGCGAGCGGCGGCGGCCGCTTCGACGGCGGGCTCCTCGCCTGGGCGCCGCAGGCGTGGACGAGTGACGACACCGATGCCGTCGAGCGTCTGCTGATCCAGTGGGGCACGTCGCTGGCGTACCCGCTGAGCTCGATGGGCGCCCATGTCTCGGCGGTGCCGAACCACCAGGTCGGGCGGGTCACACCCCTCGCGACGCGGGCGGCGGTCGCGTTCTTCGGCGTCTTCGGCTACGAGCTGGACACGACGGCGCTCACGCCGGCCGAGCGCGACGCGATCCGCGACCAGGTCGCGTTCTACCGCGAGCACCGCGAGCTGCTCCAGTTCGGCCGGTTCGTGCGCCTCCGGTCGCCGTTCGAGGGCGACCGCAACGAGACCGCCTGGATGTGCGTGTCGGACGACCGCCGGCAGGCCGTCGTCGGCTTCTTCCAGGCTCTGAACCGGCCGGCGCCGAAGGTCGACCGGCTGCCGCTCCGCGGTCTCGATCCCGGGCTCGACTACCGGATCTCGGTCTGGCCGGCCATTGACGACGGCCTGACCCGCGCGAACGCCTTCGTCCGCCGTGGCGACGACCTCGAGGCGAACGGGCTGCTCTTCGACGTCGGGCGGTTCGAGGCCGCATCGCTGGGCGACTTCTGGTCGCGCCTGTTCGTGCTCGAGGCGGACTAGGCCTCGTCGACCCAGCCGGCGCCGTCCACGGCGTCGACGTCCAGGACCGTCGGCGTGAGGCCCGTCCGGACCGGGTAGTCGCGCCCGACCGCGGCCCGGAGCATCGGGATCGCCTCGCGTCGGACGAGATTGATCGTCGAGCCGCCGAAGCCCGCCCCGGTGAGTCGCGCGCCGACCACGCCCGGCACGGCCGTCGCGATCTCGACGAGGGCGTCGAGCTCCGGCGAGCTGACCTCGTACAGGTCGCGCAGCGAGGCGTGGCTCGCGGCGAACAGGCGGCCGACGGCCTCGAGGTCGCCGGCGGCGAGCGCCGTCTCGGTCTCGTGGACGCGGCGATCCTCCGCCACGACGTGGGTCGCCCGCCGGAAGGCGGTCTCGTCCATCCGGTCCGCGGCGGCGGCGAGGAGCTCCGGGGTCACGTCGCGGAGGGCCGTCACGGCCGGGTCGATCGTCCGGATCGCCGCGACGGCCCGGTCGCACTCCGCCCGCCGGTCGTTGTACGCGGATTGCTCGAGCTTGCGGGACGAGCCGCTGTGGCAGACGACGAGCCGGACGTCCGGGAGCGGCAACGGCACCGGCCGGTACCGGAGCGACCGACAGTCGAGGACGATCGCATGGTCCGCGACGCCGCCGGCCGAGGCGAACTGGTCCATGACCCCCGACTGGACGCCCACGTAGCCGTTCTCGGCGCGCCGGCCCAGCCGCGCCCGCTCCGCGACCGGAACCGGCGCGTCCCGACCCAGCAGCGCGAGCGCCGCCGCCATCTCGATCGCGGCGGACGACGACAGCCCGGCGCCCTGCGGCAGCGTGCTCGCCAGGTAGCCGCGAAACCCTCGGAGCGGCAGCCCCGCACCGGCGAGCGCCCAGGCCGTGCCCGCCACGTAATCGATCCACGATCCTGACGGGTCGCCGATCGCGTCCAGGTCGAACCCCGCGGTCTCGCCCGTGTCGTCGAGGGTGACCGCGACCAGGCGATCGTCGGTCGGGAGGATGGCCATCCGGATCTCCAGCCCGATCGCGGCGGGCATCACGAAGCCCTCGTTGTAGTCGGTGTGCTCGCCGATCAGGTTCACGCGGCCGGGTGCCCGGACGACCTCGATCGTGCCGGGCTCGGCCGTCGCCACCCGGGCCTCGATCGCACGCAGCCGCTCGCGCAGACGCGCCGGGTCCAACCCGCCCGCCGGCCCTGCCGCGCCCGTCACCCGGAGGGGCTCATTCCAGGGCCAGGAGCAGGGCGCCGACGAGCACCAGCGCCGCGGCGGCGATCCGCCGGATCGCGTCCCGTCGGTCGACCGCCTCCCGCATCCGGAGCGCGCCCCAGCCCGATGCGATGACGATCGCGGACTCCCGGAGCGGCGCCACCGCCGTGAGCGGCGCGACGCTGTAGGCGAAGAGGATCAGGAGGTACGCCGCCAGGGTGATGAGGCCGCCGACGGCGGCCCGGCGGTTGGAGAACCTGGTCGGGGCGGGATCGATCTCCTCGCCCGGATCGCCGACCGCGAGCGCGACCGCCGGCCCGCCACCCGTCTCCGCGACGAGCGTCGCCGCCCGTCGGGCCAGCGCCGCCCGGGTCCAGACGTACGACCAGAGGAAGACGACGCAGCTGACCCAGATCAGCCCGGCGTAGATCCACGGCTGGGTCTGCTTCACCGCCACGGAGTCCACCGCCGAGTAGCCGGCGATCATCACGCCGGTCAGGAGCGCATAGCCGGCCGCGCCGGAATCCTCGCGACCCGCGGCCCGGAGGTACTGCCACGGCCGCTGGAGGGCGAGGATCCCGCCGAGGAGGGAGGCGACGCCGAGGAAGCCCGTCGGATCGAGGCGCTCGCCGAGGATCAGCACGCCGATCGCGACCGCGAGGAGCGGCGCAGAGCCGCGGGCGATCGGGTACACGACCGACAGATCGCCGCGCCGGTAGGCGGCCGCGAGGAACGCGAAGTAGGCAGCTTCCAGCAGGCCGGACACGACCGACAGGACCACGACCCCGCCGGGGACGGCCGGACGGCCGATGAGCAGCCAGGCGACGAAGGCGGTCGGGCAGAGGACGATCGCCGCCGCGGACATCCCGACGGCTGCCGCCCGAAGCGGGTCGCCGGCCGTCTTGAGCAGGACGTTCCACGTGACGTGGAGCAGCGCCGCGCCGGCGACGAGCACGAAGACGATCGGGGCCACGGGGCCGATCGTAGCGGCCGGAATCGAACGGCGAGGGTCGATTTCGACCCTCGCCGTACCGGTTCGAACGCAATCCGGGCCGTGCCGGCCCGGCGTCGCTATCCGCGGAGGTCGCGCCGCCTGAAGCCCCAGGCACCGAGGGCGATCCCGCCGACGGCAAGCACGATCGACGCGACGACGCCGACCCAGTCCCACTGGCCGAGCATCGTGAACCCGTAGTGCTGCGTCAGCGCGAGCTGCTGGACGGCGTCGGGGAGCTTGAGCGCCGGCCCGATGATTCCGACGAACCACGTCACGATCGTGAACAGCGCGACGAACGGTCCCGCGTACGACGTGCCGAACAGGCCGCCGACCGCGATCCCGATGCCGCCGAGCGCCGCGGCGTACAGCCCCAGCACGATCGTGCCGGTCACCGGCGTGACGATCTCACTGCCGGCGATGACCGCACCGACGCCGACGCCGATCATCGCGACGATCGTCACGACGGCCGCCCCGACCAGCACCGCCACGCCGCCCGACCGAACCCAGCGGGCACGGGACAGCGGCGTCGCGAGCAGGAACTCCAGCCGGCCGGACGTCTCGTCCGAGGCCCAGATCGCCACGAGCGTGGCCGCGGCGAGGCCGGCCAGGATCATCCCGAACTCGACGAACAGCAGCTGGAGGAATCCGCCGACCGAGCTGATGTCGAAGCCCGGAAAGACCTGGTTCAGCAGCTTCACGAAATCGGTCGCCTTGGACAGCTCCTCGATGAACGACCGGCCCGAGCCTGCGATCGCGAGGCCGAACACGCCGATCCCGATGCCCCAGGCGATCGACGCGGGCAGATTCTGGCCGATCGCCCGGCCCGACGGGCCCTGGAGGCCGGCCAGGGCTCGAGGCAGGCTCGGCGTGGGGATCGGGCTCGTCGCGCCGATGTCGCGCCTGGCGAAGGCCTCGACGCCGACGACGAAGAGCACGATCGCGACGAGGGCGACCGGGACGAGCGTCACCCAGTCGAACTGGCCCGCGAGCGGAATGTGGTTCGACGTCCAGCCGAACCAGGTCAGGTTGGCCAGCGGGGCGAGCGTCGGGATCGCCGCCTGGTAGCCGTTCACGATGAAGCCGCCGAACATCACCGCCCCGGCGACACCCGCCGCCGACCCGCGACCGACGAACGGCGCGAGGGCGAAGGCCACGGCCCCCGAGACGATCCCGAGCAGGAAGAGCCAGATCGCGTAGCCGGCAGCCATCTCGGCCGTGATCTCGTCGCCGGGCAGCCCGTTGACGGACCGGCCGACGAGGACCAGTGAGCCGAACACCACGAGGGCGACGATCGCCTGCCCGGTGAGGTGGGCGGACAGCTTCTGGAGCGCGATCCCGCGGCGCGCCCGGGCGGTCGCTGCGACGAACTCCAGGCTGCCGCGGCGGGCCTCGGTCGCGAGGGTCGCCGACAGGGCGAGGATCGCCCAGAGGCTGACGATGATCGGGAAGAACGAGCCGTACTTGTACTGGAGATAGCCGCCGAGGGAGCCGACGTTGACGGCCTTGCCGGCCAGCCCGGCAAGGATCGCCGGCACGGCCGCGACCACCGCCACGAGCTGCTGCCGCGACGCCGGCGTGTTGAACTCGGACACGATCGCGTAGCTCACGCCGAAGAGCAGGAGGCCGAGCACGATCGAGAGGCCGATGACGACCCGACGGGAGTCGCGCATCGTCTTGCCGAAGATGCTCCCGAACCCGTAGATCCGGGAGATGAACGACGGCCCCGTGATCGTGGGGGCCACCGGCGCGGGGCGCCGGCTGACTTCCGAGGTCATGTCAGGCCGCCTGGCTCTCGTTCCCGTGGCCGTACTGGGCGAGGAACGT